>JAJZAR010000045.1 GCA_021799315.1 Thermoplasmata archaeon
ATCTATGACAATGAAAGGAATTGAAAAAATATAGGAAATTAAAAGAAGATAAAGAAGAAGAAAAACCGTGCCAGCTATACCATACAATAGATATTCTCCTTTCTTTTCATCTATATTTTGTTTTTGTGAACTGTACACTTTGAATCACTGCATGAATATTTTCGGTTCCTTGAGAGAATTCTTCAGAGACCTCAGGAATTCGTAATAATCGTTCATATTTATATCTCCTTTACCGTAATATATCTTTTCATAAATGCTTATTGCACGATATAAACTCTCCTTGTTGGAAATTAATTCGGACAAGTTGGATTCCAACATGATCTCACGAAGTGTCTTTGTTCTGTTTCTGTTCAATATGTTTTCCCCAAAATTAGCAATCATCTGACGCTGCGAGTCCGCCTTTGGATCAATACCCACTATTGTTTTTGTTTCGTTACCTAAATTGCTCTGTCCTTTCAGCGTGTTTTTACCTTCAGTTATTTGAACTTCCGACTTTCTCACAATTTCCCCATCGTTAGAAAAGAGTTTCATGTTTTCCGGATGACTTACATTCAAATTCTTACCTGCTCTTGCAAAGAGAGGCATATCCTCAGGGATGTCTGGTTTTATTAAACCTTCGCCTTTCCATGGCGAAAACGGCATTACCTGAGGGATGCTCCTTGGAGTAAACTTTTCAGTTTTTGTCAAAGTATCTTTTTCGATCTGCACATTCCCCTCTTCCACTTCTCTAGAGTTATATTCAAAAAGCTCTCCATCCATACCTGAATTGTCAGGCTTACGATCTTTCTTCCTGCTGAACGTAGATTTTACAACCATTAGAACTGCCAGCCCAATGAATATGACCATAAATATTTCCAGTAATAGAGGATTAATCACAAGAGGAGTTATTGCATTATGACTGCTGCTTGTTGATCCTGTTCCTCCACCACCCCCGCCAGGTGAGGTTGAGGTTGCATTAGCTTTTGCTCCTGTTTGAGGCAGAGTGACATTTAGATTAGGGAATTTTATGTGCAATTTCGAAAAAAGATTCGCTAGGGATGCACCTATATTCAAGTTGGGAAGATTGAGTTTGAGTGATGGGAAATGGAACCCGAATAGGGAACCTGTCCCAGCTCCTGTTCCAGTACCTGTTCCTGAACCGGTTCCTCCTCCTGTTCCAGTACTCCCTGATTGCGCGTTTGTTACTGGTATTGCAGATAGCGAGGATATGAGTACCCACGTCACAACTACGAGAGCGATGATTGATATCACGGCTTTCTTGTTTGACATAGATATAGATCGTGCAAAGCATTAAAACGTTTTTGTTCAATATTTTAATGCGTAAAAGACAAACGGCTGTAATAAATATATAAACCCGGAACGTATGGACTCCTATGATCGTTCTTGATCCTGATGAAAATGAGATACTTGAAGAAAAAAGTGTCATGATTCAAAATGGAGCCAGAGTTGAAAACGGGAAGGTTCACGTTACAAACAAACGAATTATTTACGAAAAATTAGGGGAGAGAAAACTTAGAAGAGCAGCAGCGTCTACAATATATCTTGAAATTCCAATGTATGAGGTTACAAACGTATCGTCGGCAGTTCCAAAAATGAGTTTACTGACAAAAAAGAAACTCAGTATTGGATACAAAAAAGACGGTGATCCGCTCATAGTGGAATTTGAAATCAAAAGACCCGATGCTATTGTTGAAGTTGTGAAGAACTGGGCTATTACATCCAAGAGGGAACATGAAGAAAAGCTTAAACAGGGCGATAATGAGAGTTTCAGAAGACAGGTTGAATTGGCAAAGGCCAAATCCTCAAAAAGCAATGTAAATGTTATATCCTTTGGAAGGGAAATAAGGTCCCAAAAGCAATCAACAGATGATAATAGAACAGGCGATAATTTGCCTAAACCAGTAGAGACTCTGGATCAATGCCCTGAGTGCGGATCCTACGTACCTGCAGGCTCTAAATTTTGCCCGGAATGCGGGTATAAAATGAAGTAAATAAATTAAAATCTTTTTTAAAGTATTTTCAAGCAAACTCTTAATACTCTATTTTCGATGAACTGGTGTGGTTGAAAGTATGGAATCTGTAGAAGACTGGGTTAACAAACAAGACTTTGAAACTACAAAGGACGTAGAAGTTCCTAAAATACTATTCGATCAGGTTATCGGTCAGGAGGAAGCTGGAGAAGTTGTAAAGAAGGCGGCTCTCCAGAAGAGGCATGTTCTCCTACTTGGAGAGCCTGGAACAGGAAAGTCCATGTTAGCACAATCTATGGTGGATTTTCTCCCGAAAGAGGAACTTGAAGATATTGTTGTTTTCCACAATACTGAAGATAATAACAGACCTAGAGTAAAGACATTCCCTGCTGGCAAAGGAAAGGAAATTGTGAGACAGTACCAGATCAGAGCTGAGCAGGAAAAAAAGGATAAATCTAGAATGTTCCTCACAATTGTATTTTCGATTTTTATTGTGGGTTTAATTCTTTCCATTATAACGGGTAATTATTATATCGTTTTCCTGGCCATTATGGCAGCGGTTATGATATATTTCCTGGCATCATTCAACCCATCTATGAGGATGGAGAAAGCCATGGTGCCAAAGGTACTTGTATCTCATACACCAAATGATAAACCTCCATTTATAGATTCAACGGGCGCGCACTCAGGAGCATTACTGGGTGATGTGAGACATGACCCTTTTCAATCAGGAGGATTGGAGACACCATCACACGATAGAGTGGAAGCAGGAAACATACATAAGGCAGATAAGGGAGTGCTTTTCATAGATGAAATCAACCTTCTGAGACCGGAAAGTCAACAATCTCTTCTGACAGCCATGCAGGAGAAAAAGTTTTCAATTTCTGGCCAAAGTGAAAGGAGCACAGGCGCACTCGTACAAACAGAACCCGTACCTTGCGACTTTGTTCTTGTGGCTGCGGGTAATCTTGATGCTCTTCAGGGCATGCATCCTGCTTTGAGGTCAAGAATTAGAGGTTACGGATACGAGGTATATGTCAGGGACTCTATGGAAGATAATGAAGAGAACAGGAAAAAACTTTTACAGTTCATAGCACAGGAAGTGGTGAAGGATAAGAAAATTCCCCATTTAGATAAAAGTGCGGTTATAGAGATAATAAAAGAATCCCAGAAGAGGTCGGGAAGAAGAGGTAAACTTACTCTGAGACTGAGAGAACTTGGAGGACTTATAAGGGCATCAGGAGATGTGGCCATCGGAGACAAAACGTCAGTCGTTACCGGAGAACAGGTGATAAGGGCAAAGAACTTCAGTAAGCCGGTAGAACAGCAAATAGCCGATAGATCCCTCGAAGTGAAGAGATTGTATAAAACCTTTAAAAATAATGGCTCAGAGATTGGTACAGTTAATGGGCTGGCAGTTATGGGTGGTAATTCCGGAATGGCGGAGTATACTGGAATAGTGATGCCCATAGTGGCAGAAGTTACAAACTCCCAGACGAAGGGACATGGTGGCGTTTACGCAACTGGAAAACTTGGAGAGATTGCAAAGGAAGCTGTGCAGAATGTTTCTGCTGTTTTCAAGAAGATCAGCGGAAAGGATCTTTCAGATCTGGATATCCACATACAGTTTATAGGAACTTATGAAGGTGTCGAAGGAGACAGTGCAAGTGTTTCCATAGCTACAGCAGTTATTTCAGCAATAGAGAACATACCCATAGTGCAGAACATTGCAATGACAGGTTCACTCAGTGTAAGAGGCCTAGTCCTGCCTGTTGGTGGAGTTACTGCAAAGGTTGAAGCCGCGATAGACGCAGGATTAGAAAAAGTGATAGTTCCTGCTTCAAACTTTGGAGATATAATCCTTGATCAGAAGTATATGGATAAAATCGAAATACTTCCAGTAAACACAATTCAGGAGGTTCTTGATATAGCACTTGAGAAGAATGAGGAAAAGCTTCAACTCTTTGAAAGGTTGACAGGATTGCTCAAATCCCCCACACCAAACATACAACCGAAAAAAAAGACAAGAGCAGGATCCAGTGCAGCCTGAAATTTATGAAATTAGTTTCAAAGATAGTCCAATAATTCAGGTGGATAGGGTCATCAAGCCCAATAGGGACCATTTTTCTTTTTTTAATCTGAATGAAGGTTTGCCATATATTATGGAAGCATGGAAAAGATCTGCTGCCTTTAGACATACGCGAATACGAGAACGTGGGCTTTATTTTCTATGCCTTCTCACAAGAAATAGGAAAATAGAAGATGCCATAAGAATTGGAGGATATGATTCAATACAAAAATCAGCCCTGCTGATTACTGAAGTTGAATTGTCTGCTTTATTAGTCGATGAAATATGCTTTGAAACAAAACAATATGAAAATAGAGAAGAAAAGCCAAAAGAATCTTATTTTGAAATGACTCTCGTTGAAGAGGAGCTGATAAAATAGTGACAGTTAAAAAATTTCTTGCCTATACAGGCCACTTGAATCTTGACGTTGTAATGATGGTGGATGAAATCAACGATAATATAACCCTGCCCGTGGATTCAGTGGAGGAAAATTTTGGTGGTACAGCAGGCAATTTTGCCATAGCAGCTTCCAAAATAGGGCTCGATTTCAGGTTGTACTCGATCATATCTGAAAGGAGTCATAAGAGCTATATCAATAAACTTCATGAACTTAACATAGATCTGACTGGAGTAAAAGTTGTAGATGGGAGTTTTGGGCCAGTTTGTTACGCTATAAACGATGGAAAAGACCAAAAATATTTTCTTGCTGAGGGGCCAATGAAAGAAGAAAAATACAATGTGTTAGACGAGGAATACGAAATACTGCATCTTGGTACTGGAAATCCCGAACTGAACATACAGATGGTTCACGAAGGAAATTATGAGAAACTCGCCTTTGATCCTTCTCAAGAGGTATTTTTCAAATACAGCAGCCAGGAATTAAACTATTTCCTCAATGAGTGCGACATAATTTTTGGCAATAAATCAGAGATTGAATTTATATTCAGGAAGGCTGATGTTAGCTTAAATGAATACAGAGACAGCGACAGAGTTGTTATCATGACAAATGGGGAAAAGGGCACAGTACTGTACAGTGATGAGATTACCAATATTGACATCTATAAGAAAATAGTGGGCACAGGAAACACACTGGGTGCGGGTGATTCATTTAGAGCGGGATTTTACAAGGGATTATCGCAGGGAATGAGTTATCCCAGTGCCATAGCTCTTGGCAATGTCGTTTCATATAACGTTGTGAACAAAGGACTATGGGGTGAATGGCCTTCAGTGAATAGTTTAATAACTCAGGCAAAGGACATAAAGATTGATACTATCAAGTGATATGAGCATATACATTTTTGAAGGGAGAACACCACATATTTCCGAGGAGTCTTATGTTTCACCGTCTGCAACAATTATTGGAGATGTAACACTAAACGGAGCTGTTTGGGTTGGCCCAGGAGCCGTTATCCGGGGAGATTATGGAAAGATAACCATAGCAACAGGTACGGCTGTCGAAGACAATGTTGTCATTCACGCAAGGCCAGGTGAGGAGACAACAATTGGGGAACATGTAACCCTTGGCCACTCGTGTGTAATACATACTGCGGTTATTGGGGATTTTGCAGTTATCGGAATGCACTCTACAGTAACCGATTATGCCCGAGTAGGGAAATGGGCCGTGATTGCCGAGCACGCACTTGTAAAAACAAAACAGGAAATAGAACCGGAAGTTATTGCGGGAGGTGTGCCTGCAAAGGTCTTGAAGACAGTTACACCGGAGTATAAAAAACTGTGGGAAGAGTATAAAATGAATTACACCTCCTTCTGTAAAAGATATAAAGAAAGCCTTGTGGAAAAATTATAATAGCGTTCATTGCCTTTCATGTTATGAATCCAAGGTTTGCCATAAAAACTACCGGCCTCCGTTTAATCCTTGACTCCAGAGGGAAGTATACTGTTGAAGCTACAATTATGCTGGAATCAGGCGCAAAGGGCGTTTGTGCTGCCCCATCAGGAGCCAGCACCGGGGCCACGGAGGTAAAACCTTTCAGAGATGGTAATGCAAAAGAGAGCCTTGACTTTTATGAAAGAAATGTGAGGGAAAGCCTAAAGAATTTCAACGGGCTAAATCAGACCGGTTTTGACAGATTGCTGAAGTCAATTGACGGTACTGAAGATTTCAGTGCAATGGGAGGAAACGTTTCCACAGCCCTGTCAATTGCTCTTTCTAAGGCTGTGGCCAATGAACTTGGAATGCCTCTTTACAGATATGTTGGAGGAAATTTTGAGATGAAGTTACCGAAGCCCATAGGAAACGTGATCGGTGGAGGAAAACATGCCATAAATGGTACGACATTTCAAGAATTTCTTGTATCAAATGATTCCTCGTCATTTCTGGAAGCAATAGAGACAAACGCTCTGGTTCATAGGAGAATTGGTGAAAAGGCCCATGAATTGTTCAAGGACGTTAGCATAGGCATAGGTGATGAGAAAGCATGGGCCCTATCCGTAAGTGATGAGAAAGCCATGGAACTTCTGGAGGATTCCGCTAAAGAGATTGGAGAAGAACGTAAAGTTAAAATGTATCTGGGTTTCGATGCAGCTTCCACCAGTTTTTACAAAGATGGAAATTATATATATAGAGAGAAAAGCAGAGATCAGGGGGAACAGATTCAGTATATACTGGATGCTCAGAAAAATCATGGATTCTATTTTATCGAAGACCCAATGGAAGAGACAGACTTTGAAGGCTTTGCAGAAATCACAAAAAAGATCGGCGACAGGGCACTCATAGTGGGAGATGACCTCTACACGACCAATGCTGAAAGAATTAGAAAGGGCATAGAGATGAAGGCATCAAATGGAGTTCTCATAAAGGTGAATCAAATAGGTACTCTGACGCAGACATGGGAAGCTGTAAGAGTGGCCACAGAAGCATCTATGAAAAACGTTATCTCTCACAGAAGCGGCGAAACAACTGATGATTTTATTGCCCCACTATCTCTAGCCTTCAATTCTACATTCATAAAGAGCGGGACAATAGGAGGAGAAAGGCTCGCAAAACTCAATGAACTTGTAAGGATCCAGGAGGAACTTGGAGAATAAACACATTTATCTAATGGGATTGGGTCTGCGAGGAACAGGAAGCCTGAACCTTGAAGAACTCTCCATTCTCAAAGAATCAGATCTAATCTTTGTAGATGCATACACTTCAATCTTCCCTGAAAACGTGAAAGAGGATATTGAGAAGGTAACTGGTAATACAGTAAGGTTTCTTAACAGAGAGGAAGTGGAGAGTTTTGCCTTTCTTAAGAACCCGTTCAGAACCATCTCCTTAATAGTTTCGGGTGATCCCATGTCTTCTACCACACATTTTGCAATTGTGGAAAAATGTAGAGAAATGGGTTTTATTGTGGACATAATGGAGAATGCGTCCATTCTAACAACTGTGCCGGGTAGAACAGGACTATCGCCCTATAGAATGGGGCCAGTTATTTCAATTCCACAGATCGTCGATAATTTTGTTCCGATGTCAGTCGCCAGAAAAATCAGAGATAATATGATCTGGCAATTACATACAATACTTCTGATTGACCTTGAGAACGGAAAGAACATGGATCCTCCTAAGGTTTTCCATATTCTGAAGGCGTTGGGTGAAAACATTCTGCCAGAATCGTTTTTTAAAATGCCCTTATTTGTAATGGAAAGAATAGGATGGGCAGATGAACGAGTTTTTATAACCACAGTGGAAAACCTCAAGTCACTGGAAAATCATTCTCCATACTGTACTGTGTTGCCCATGAGTCCAAATTCCAATGAAATGGCATCCACAAGAGCCCTCGGTTTGAATGAGATAATGTCTCTGGAAACCTTTGACTACAAATCTCTACGTGATAGAGCAAAAATTTTAATTCAGAGTGAAACTAAAGAATATTAAGCACATAAACAATACAGATTCCATATGTCATTCGAAATGCAGGTTGGCAAGATAAAGTACGGTGATCAGATTGAGAATGAATACACTTGCAAGGGAAAGAATTTATCTCCGGAGATAAAGTGGAAGGATCCACCAGCATCCACAAAGGAAATTGTCATCTTTCTCGATGATCCCGATGCTCCTAAAAAGAGCTTTAACCACTGGTGCATGAGAGGCATTCAGGCTTCTGTCTCGTCAATCCATGAAAATGTTCCTGAGGGAGAAAAAACGGAAGAAGGATGGATTCAGCTTCCCAATGATTTCGGCAAGAAGGGATACAGTGGACCTTGCCCACCACATAACAGGAAGCACAGGTATTTTGTTACGCTCTATGCACTTGTCAGACCGATCCAGGATTCTGAAGCATCTAATAGCGAGGCTCTAAGGGAACTTTGCGAAGGACTAATGAAGAAAAAAGTTACTTGGATGTTTACATATGGAAAATGATAATAAAATCAATCTGCTCATTATGGCTGGAGGTACCGGATCCAGAATGAACCTCTCAGACAAGGGTCTTCTTATGATAAGAGGGGAGACACTTGTGGACAGAAATCTCAATCTCCTTGAAGATTCTGTGAAAAAGGTATACATGGCTGTTTCCCCAAACACAGAAAAAACAGCAAACTTTTTTAAGGATAGGGTAACAATCATTAAAACAGCAGGGGATGACTATTCCATAGACATAGGTGTTGCCCTGGACGCGTTGGATAGCTTTCCGGTTCTTGTTATGCCTGCAGATATATACATAAGAGATCTGACAGTTGTGACCAATCTAATTGACATGGCCAGAGAGAAAGGAAAGGGCATCACTTCAATGCTCATAGAAGGATTGTTCTGTGGGGTATCTGTTTTCATGGAAAAACCAAAAGATGTGGAAACAGAAGATTTCTATGGGTATAACGTAACGGAAAAACAGGCTTATAACATAAATACTGTGGAAGACTTTTTCCTTATACTGAACAGATTGAGGAAAGAGTGAATATGGTCACTGATAGAATTCAGAAGACGACCAATGTGTTGCATAGAATTGGTTCTTATTTCACATATAACAGAGATGCAGCCGTAGTGATGCTTTCTGGAGGCATTATTACAACAATTGTTTCGATTCTGGTTATTGGCCTATCTGCAAGCAAAGGCGAATTCAACACTCCTATCGTAGTAGCTCAGGAGATCGGCACAGGAATTGCTCCGGCCGTTGCTGAAGTTGCCATAGCTATCGCTATGATGAAATACGATAGAAAACACAGACTACTTGGTCTCCTCGGATTATTGGCTGGACTTATCTCCCTACCCGGGACGGACGGAGGGCTATTTATAGGGTTTATTCTCATACTTATAGGATCTATTATGAGTGTTTTCTTTCGGGGACCGTATAGATCGACACCAGCAAAAGAAGTATAATAAACTCAGTTCTTCCAATACGCATTCACATAGAAACTGAAGATAGACGAACGCTATGCCTTGGAGGTGTAGAAATTCAAACTCAGTAATGTTATATAGAGTAATGCAATTATTAATAATGGTGAGCCAGAGCATTTTTTATATCAGCCTGATACTGGTAGCAATTGTGTTCTTTTTTATAGGTGCCTGGTTTTACAGACTGATTTTGTGGTACCCACGAGGTGGAACAAAAGTTACGGGAAATAAAGCTCTTATTGGAAAGACAGGACAGATCGTCTCTAACAATGGGTATACTTGCGTTGTAAGAGTTGATGGGCAAAACTGGAACGCCAAGAATAGTGGCGAAGAAGGGCTGGAAGTTGGAGACAGAGTCGTGGTGAAACAGGTAAATGGACTGCGTCTGACCGTTGAAAAGGTGAACAATGGGAATTAATTGCAATGATCTGGGGTTAGCAAAGATAATGAGAAGAGATGGAACAACTAGAGTGCTGACTAAGAGTGAAACCATAGCCCTCTGCGAGGAGTCTATGACCACAGGTGTCTCTTTCCAGGACATATTGAAAAGGACAGAACCTCAGCTGAAGGTCATTCGATTTATCCCAGAGAGTGAAGCAGAGTGATAACACTCCAGAACGGTAGTTTCAAGACAGAAATTAATTCAGTTGGCGCTCATGTGGAGCGACTGACCTTTTCTGGCTTGTCTGCCATAAAAGAGAGTGAAGATGGACATTTGACCCATGGAGGAATTGCCCCACTTCTCCCCTATGCCAACAGACTGAAGGATGGAAAATATGTGTGGGGAGACAAAACATTCACCTTTCCCGCAGGATCTGACGGCAATTCCATACATGGGTTCGGTAAGGATAAATCGTGGAAAGTGATTGAACAGAATACGAAAAGTGTTAAGCTAGGACTATCTCTTTACGAATCAGACTATCCCTTTAACGTGTTCGCTGAAATGCAATTTGCTCTTGATGGAACAGGGTTTGCACATAATATCCATTTCTCTAACCTTGGAGAGGTGGACGCACCTCTTGCCCCAGGCTTTCACCCCTATTTCATGACAGGAAGCCACTGGGAACTAACATTTCAACACCCACCAGAAAAAGTAATAAAAATAGACGAATATTTCCCCAGCGGGAACTTTGTTCAGTTTCACCGAAAACTGCAGAAAAGCAGTACCCACACATTTGACGATTGTTTCAAATATAAAGGTGCAGTTGAAATAAGAGGGGATGAGCTAAACTTTACACTTACATCTTCTGAGGCAAATTACATAATGGTTTATGATGGGAAATTCAGCCAGAACTGCTCTGTTGCCGTCGAACCAATGTCTTCCGGAATAAATGCATTCAACACCATGGACAACCTGAAAATTCTGAACCCTGGAGAATCATGGGACTTTGGGTACAATGTTGAAATACGGATGAAATAATGATTTCCAGAATATATTGACAGCGTTTACCATTTTATTCATAATCTCATGAAC
>JAJZAR010000046.1 GCA_021799315.1 Thermoplasmata archaeon
AGACATTCGTATGACATTTTATGAAACTTGAGACGCCCTAATAATATAATTAAGATAACACAAAGATCAAAATGGATAACCCAATAGAACCAAAAAAAAGTAATAAAAATTTGCTGATTACAGCAATTGCAGTGGTTGTAGTTATTGTATTGGTGGGCTCATTCGTTGGACTTGATTACCATAACTTGGTAAAACCAAGTAAATCTACAAGTTCAACATCCACTCTGTATGTATATTCAGGTGTGAGTGGTCCGAAGAATTCGGATCACCTACTTGGAGGTTGCGTGGTGGCTGAAATGAAAGGCGGTAGCGCACCAGCTGCATCAGCCCAACTCATGGCTTACCTTCTTAACCCAGCAATACAGAAAGCATGTGCTGACCATACGGGATTTATCGCCGTAGATACTGGTGCATACACATCATCACCAAGCACTTCAGTCCCAACCATATATTCCTCAACCAACGCAACAGTAGATATTTCATATTATACAAGCATATCCACCTCAGACGAGGCCTATGTCACATCAGTCATAAACAACTTTATGAACGAATATAAAAATATTAAAGTGACACCTAGCTTCATAACGGCATCTTCCATGGTCGAGGAAGTGTCATCTCTTGTCACAGGACATTCACATGCAAATGTGGTTATGACAATTGATAATCTTGACGTTGGTGTGTTATTCTACGATGGTTATCTAGCAAACCTGACGAGCATAGCGCCAACAATAAGCAATGGTCAATTTGTATCTCAGATTGCAAACCTAAACAACTATGAAAGTCATGTGTTTGGAGGAATATATTTCTTCACTCAGTTGACAAACATTCCTCTAGTATGGATAGATTACACCGCTTTGCAAGGTGCAGGCATATCAAAGGTTCCAACTACATATACACAACTCTATACAGACGCGAAAACACTATACCAGAAGTACGGTGTTGGAGAAATTAATTTCCAGGGACATGGTGGTGCAAGCACTCCTACGGAACTGTATCAATGGATGGTTCAGTTTGGTGGAAACCCAATGCTATTCAATGACACCGGCGATATTCAGGCTATGAGTTATATTTACAACCTGAGCGCCTACTTTTCACCTGATTACACCACTTCATACTGGGCAACATATACTGGATTAGCCTCTAACTCATACACAATGATGTACTATCAATGGCCAGGATCAGTTAATCTTACAAAGTTAGGCATGACTTCTTATAACGCAACAGACACTGTATCTAACCAATCTCTAGCAGCAATGAAACTTGGAGTGTTCCTCAGAAGTCCAGTAGCTTGGATAGGACAGTGGCAAACAATGATGGACAACGCATGGGTCCAAATTGTTGAGCACAAGTCGGGATTATCTAGCATTCCCTCTATACTATCTACATGTAATTCGAACATGGTATCTTACTTAGCTTCAAACTATAACAGTGAAGTTGCAGCCAATTACACGGCAGGTATGTATGCCCCAGTCATGGGATAATTTTTTCTCTATTTTTTAAATCTTATTTTTAATCTTAACATCCAATTTATTTTTTTATTTGGCGAAGAAGGAAACCTGATACTTTTTTCATTGCAAACGGTTGGATTTTTATAGGCTGGCTGTATTTAGATGAGATATAAATGAAAAAAGCGTTATTTGAAACAACAGAAGGGAATTTTGAAATACAGCTTGACGATGAGCATATGCCCATAACTGCTGGAAATTTCATAAAGCTGGCATCTAAGGGATTCTATGATGGGACCATATTTCACAGAGTTATTGCGAATTTCATGATTCAGGGAGGAGATCCAGAAGGCACAGGAATGGGTGGACCCGGGTATACCATAAAGGATGAATTTACAAAAGATAACCACAACAGTAAGGGTACAATATCAATGGCAAATGCTGGACCAAATACCGGCGGGAGCCAATTTTTCATAAATCTTGTGGATAATTTCTATCTGGATTCAAAACATCCTGTGTTTGGAAAGGTTGTAAAGGGAATGGATATCGTTGAGAAAATTGGCAAAACAAAGACAAGCAGAAGCGACAGACCAGTTAATACAATAAAGATAGTGAAATGCACTATTGTTTAATTTTATCTAATCTTTCAACCAATGCTGAAACACTTCTATCCCTTAACCTTGAAACCTTTTCATGTAAGCGAAGCAATTGCCCTTTTTCCATGAATTTCTGCAGCAATGGTACCATTTCGCCATGTTCAGTACAGTATGGTTTTGAATCAAATAGCCCTATGGTACAGAAATCACACGTCTTACATGCATACACATTTTTCATACCGGATAGTTTGCCTCTCTTTGTTATGGGTTTCCCATTCAGTTCAACTATGTCCATACCAAAGTCTATTACTCTAGCTGAAGAAATAGATGTCCCAACCCCAAACACCTTTGCTCCTGCCTCACGAAGTTCTTTGAGTTGATCCTTCTTCAGCCCTCCAGAGATCATAATACCTATATTGCTGTGCCCTCTTATATCCAGTTCCCATCGTATTTCTCTTATAATCTGGGCCATGTTGCCCCTTCTTGATGAAGGAGTATCCAGCCGGATATAATCTATATCGGGAAACTTTTCGGCAGCCTCAATGGCTTTGAACTTTTCATCGCCAAAGGTATCTATTAGCAATGTTCTTGTTCCTTTTTTAAAATGAGTGGCGATATATGACCATGCCTTATCTTCACCCATGGTAAGAGCAAGTGAATGCGGCATTGTTCCTGAAGGCTCTATACCTATAACTTCTGCTCCAAGTATGCCAGAAACTCCAGATGCCCCCCCAATATAAGCAGCTCTATCAATCATTGGTGAAATGGCAGGGTGCATTCTACGAATACCGAAGGAAATGAAAGGTGCAGGATAAGATGCCATAAATACCTTGGATGATTCAGTACTAATTCCAGATGATTGACATAAAAATCCTAAAATTGCAGTTTCAAGTTCCATTATCTTTGAATATTCTCCTCTAATCACAATAAAAGGAATATTTCTGCCTAGAGAATCCCTGGGTGATATGATTGACCCTTCTGGGATTGCCCACATTTCTATATCCTTGCCCTTAAGCAATTCCATAACCTCTTGCAACCCCGTAAAATTGATCCATTCCTCAGATGTGGAAGATGTTATCTCCACAACTACCTTTACCTGTTCCTGACCAAGAAGATCATGACTGCGGCTGAAATACACATCACTGGCTTTCCCGTCCTCTATTTCCTTCTCTGTTGCTATGAAAAATTTTTTCCCTTTCATTTATTTGACCTCTTTCGAATTCATGATCCTTGCTCCGTACAATCTACTCATGGATGATAATGCTGTATAATGATCTTCCTTCCTCAGACTGGCACACAGATCCTCCAGTACTATGATTTCAAAGTTCCGGTAAAATGCTCCCGAGACTGTAGAAGAGACACAAATATCAGTACTTATTCCAAAGATGTACAGCGTTTGAGCTTGCATATCCTTGAGATATTGCTCCAGAGGCGTTCCAAAAAAAGCATCATAATTCCCCTTCCTGACTCTTTTCCCTTGAATAGCATTCATGCCATTCCACAGTTCTGAACCTGGTGTGCCTTCAAGGCAGTGCTCACCCCAGAGCTTGAATTCCTTATCTCCGGAAGGGTGTGTATCCAGCGTGAATATGATCTTTTCGGTTTGCTGAATTTTTGACAAAAAATCCAAAGCTCTTTCAGCCGCCTCTCTGGCATTGGAACTACCCAGGGCTCCATCCACGAAATCATTCACAAAATCCACGGCTATGAAAGCCCTATTCATAATGCCATCTCCTTTCTCCCTCTGAGTCTTCTACCACTATGCCAAAATCCTTGAGAATCTTTCGCATCTCATCGGATTCCTTGTAAAGCTTCTTTTTTCTTAAATCATTTCTGAGTGTTACAAGATCGTCTACGGCCTTTTCATTAAGGAAAGCGTTTCCTTCAGGAATAATTTCAAGGTAGGAATTGGCGTCTTCAAAAAGTGTTCTGGCAAATGCCCTTTCTTCATCATTGAAAAGATCGTGGTGTTTGTGCAACTCAGATGCCAGTTCCATGAGAACACCTATGGCTTTTCGTGTGTTCAGTTCGTCATTCATGCCTGCTATTATGGCCTGCTTGTACTCTCTTAGCCTTTCCATGCCAAAACCTTTGGGGGATGAGGAATTTTCAGATGTGAACCTCAGGGCCCGGGAGATATATTCGCAGTTTTTTCTGGACTCTTCCATGGCATCGTCGCTGAAATCCAGAGTAGACCCATAAAGGGTAGAAAGAAAACACATTCTTATGACTTCAGGCGTGTATTTACCAAGGGCATCGGAGACGCTCATAAAATTGCCTGTCGACTTTGACATTTTCTCTCCCTGTATGGTTAGAAGTCCGGTATACATCCACACATCACTTACTCTGGAATTCCCCTTCAGCGCTCTGAGAATGGACAGTTCAGATTCATGATGCGGAAAGAGCAGGTCTCTTCCGGCACCATGAATGTCATAATGTTTACCAAGATATTTGGTTGCGATGGCAGTATCTTCTATATGCCAACCCGGTCTTCCCTTCCCCCAGGGGCTTTCCCACCATATACTTTCATGTTCCTTCTTGAATTTCCAGAGAACAAAATCCCTCTCGTCTTCCTTATAATCTGAGACCTCAGCTCTCTTTCCCTTTATGAGATTTTCTGAAACTTGTCCTGAAAGAACGCCGTATTTTTTATCCATCCATACTCTGTAATATATGCCGTCTGGTAATCTATAGGTGTATCCTTTTCTTTCAAGTGATTTAATCTGACGCACAATTTCCTTTATGTGGGCAGTTGCAGGCGCATATAGATTCACTGCATTTATTTTCAGAGTTTTCATAGCCTGAATATATTTTTTTCGGAATGTTTGTGACAGTTCCAGAGGGTTAACATTCATTTCTTCTGCCCTTTTAAGGATCTTGTCATCAATATCGGTTATATTTTGAAGATAAAATACCTCCTTTCCAGAGTATCGTAAAAACTTCGCTAGAACATCGAAGGTAATATACGTCTTCAGATGACCTAAATGGGGCTCATCATACACTGTTGGACCACAGACAAATATTTTAATTACTCCATCTTTAATGCCAATTTCCCTTTGTATCCCTGAAAGCGTATCAATTAAACGCATTATAAGGGTAATCGTAGTAATATTAAATATTGTTTCAGCATTTATAAGATCATTTCAATGAATGAAGGGCAAATTTAAATAATTTGAATGGCATGTAAATTTCATTATGGAAAACCAGCAGGATAATGGACCTGATATCAGGAAAACTGTTGACGATGACAAGTCTATTCTAAAAAAGATACAGCTTCTTATCCCCGGATTCAGAGGTTACAGGCAGAAAGAAGATATAAGAGCAGCAGACGAAATCCTTCGGAGCGAAATTGGAAAAATTATGATTGGCGCCCTTTCTTCATTAAACAATTCAAGGCAGAGCGCAATAAATTTTAATAAATTTGGAGCTCTGAATTTTATAGGAAATTCCATATCCAGCGTGGAGACATTACAGGGAGATATTGTTCATGGACAGCAGGGATACTCAGGGCTGGTTGCCTCTGTCAAGGTAACAGACGAGGTATTGAATAAGCTCTATGAATATGACTACGAATATGTATCAAAATGCAAGGAAATAGCAGATCTGTGTTCCAAGGTTGAAAATGTTGGAGCTATGAACGACAACGATGTGTTGAATTCGCTTAACAACATCATGACTCTGGTGAATGACGCAAGGAAAGTGTGGACTACAAGAATGGAAACTGTAGAGGGAATAAAAGAGTGAGTTTTTATGTTCGGAAAAAAATCTAAGGACGTACCGTATAAGGGAGGAAGTCTGTTCGGATCTACCACAATAGCATGGGAAACACAATTCAAGGAAGGTAATTCCATGTGGAAGGTCCCAAGATTGATCAGGTTGAATGACAATATAGTGGTGAGAGAAGATGAAACTGCCGTATTTTTCAGGGATGGGAAGGTACTGACATATTTTGATCAGCCGGGAAGATACGCACTTACAGATTTCAACGCCCCCATAGTTGGCCCACTTGTTAAGGAACTGTCAGGAGTGCAGCAGCAAGCTGAGGTTTACTACCTTCAGAGAAGAGTGATGGATGGAAAGTTTGGAAGTGAAACTCCCTATCAGTTTATGGATCCAGCCTTTGGTATTGTGAACATTAAAGCCTTTGGCGAGTACAGGTGGAAAGTAACAGATCCTGCATTGTTTATCAATCAATTCGTAGGGACATTCAACATAGAATCCTCTACTGATGTGGAGAGCAGGCTGAAAGATCAGATCGTAGTGCTTCTTTACAACGCCCTCGGTAAGATGAAAGATACAGGAATGAAAATAACTGATATTCCTTCCAATCTTACCACAATAGAACAGGCCATTCTTGGTATGGCACCTAGCAACTTTCAGCAGTATGGTGTTGGAATTGATAAAATTCAGGGTATAAACATCTCCCTGCCCGATGAGGTGCAGAAAGCCATAGACACAAGATCTGAGATGTCAGTCCTCGGGGTAAACTATATGCAATACCAGGCTGGACAGGCCATGGTAGATGCGGCCAAGAACCCGAATGGCTTCGCAGGTTTGGGTGCTGGAATGGGCGTTGGCATGGGCGCAGGTGCAGGAGTGGGTTATGCCATGGGCGGACAGATGATGTATAATCAACAATCTGCCATGCAACAGCAACCCGGAACCCAGAGCGCTGCACCTCAAAATGCACAGGGTAGACCATGTCCAAAGTGCGGAACGCTGGTGCAACCCAATGTGAATTTTTGCCCAAATTGCGGAAATGATATGAGGGTTCAGACACCAGCGACTATAAAATGTCCAAAATGTCAGGCAGAAATTCCAGCTAATTCCAAATTCTGTCCTGAATGTGGGCAAAAAATAACGGGGTGAAAAAAAAGTGTTTTGTATAAAATGTGGAAATCAATTGCCAGATGATGCAGAGTTCTGTTCCAAGTGCGGTGCACCGGTACCGGGATATCAGGCAAAAAACAGTGTACCGAATAGTAATGGGAATCAGAACCAGGAGACAGTTATAGCCTCAAGCGGGGTTACTGAATTGAAGTGCCCAGGATGTGGAGCACCTATCAAACCCGTCGCAGGAGAATCTGTTGTCACATGCGAGTATTGTGGAACGAGCGTGAGCCTCGGTAACCAGGGATGGAAAAATGTTTCAAAACACACCATGCTTGTCCTGAAAGTACTGGATACAGAAGCGGTCAGAGCAATTATCAGAAAGGATCTCGATAAAGGTTTGATGAACAGGCATCTATTTGAGGAATCAAAGGAGGAAAGCCTGACCATAAGTTACGTTCCATACTGGATTGTTCCTGCCGGTGCAAATTCGAGCTACAAATATCTTGATATCGCAGCAGAGGTTGGTACCATGGCTATGGATGCAGCCGTAATGGGTGTTGCCGGAGATGCAATGGGCGGCAGAAATGGCGGCATGGGAGGAGGTATGTTTGAAGGCATGATGATAGGGGGCATGATGGGCGGCGGAATGAATGGAAATAATGCCGTAAGAGGTGGCACATACTCCCACAACTATGAATATCCGGTACTGGGTATAAAGGACAAGCCGCACCTTCAACCTGAACAGTATGCATTCAAACTTGACCAGAGAGTTCCCTTTGATCCATCAAAGATAACTAAAAGCGTAAAAGTTCTGAATGGTGACATTGATGAGGATACATCCAAGCAACTGGCTAAATCCCTTATAGGACAGGCTCAGCAGAGAGCCATACAGGCACAACATCACCATCTGGAAGGACTACAGACCGTTGTGGAACCTGGAACTCCGGAACTGCTGCATGTACCTGTGTGGCAGGCAAAGTATTCGCACAAGAAAAAGGAATACTGGGTAGTAGTTGATGGATCAGATGGCGCTGTAATGAGAACAGACATGGATAAGCTTAAGGAATAAGAAAAAGAGAATCAACTTACATCTTCCGATTTCATTTTTTCTTTTCACCAAGTTCTAGAAATTTATATGTTTTAGTTCATTGGACCTTTTTTTTCATACCTACAGTCAATGAATTGACATACAGTTGATAGATTGATAGAATTTTACTATTTTAATGAGTCAGGTGAGTTACTGGGAAGCAAGGAATTCTTTTGCAACCTGAAGAAATGCAGCTGGTTTATCCATATATGCTGCGTGACCTGCGTCCTTCATGATTTTCACGGAAAAATTAGATTTTTCTGAAATTTTAGGCAGGAGATCATCCTGCGAGATCAGATCGTCGTTTTCCCCGAATATAAACAGTGTGTTGATTGTTACGAGACTGAGGGCATCGTCTGGATACCATGCGGGGCCAACAAGAATCATGCTTTCTATCCTCATATCAGTTTCAATTGCTGAGAGTATTGCTATTCCGCCTCCCATGGAAGCCCCAATCAGTGAAGCACTGTGCATTCCCATGAAATCCATGAAAGCAAGGATGAATGAACTGGAGTTCAGTATATTACCTCTCTCCACCTCAAAATTTGGGTTTTTGTCGCTCTGCCCAAACCCGGGATAGTCTATGGCATAAACATTGTATCCAAGGTTTGCGAGATAGTCCATTGCACCTATCTGCTCCCATTCTTTGGACGTAAAAGAATAACCATGCAACATTATAAGATTTTTTTCGCTCTTTTTAGCCATTAATTGCCTGTAGAAAAGCTCCACACCATTGAATTTTATTTTTATCTCTTTTATCATGGCAATCCATGAGCTATATCTTCATTCTAAATACCTTTAATCTAATTTCGCAAAAAATTATGATCTGTTTGAAACAACTGTTAATACTCCGATGCCATTTCAAGCCATGCACATACTCATAATAGGTGGAGGCGCGGCTGGTATGTCCGCAGCATCAAAGGCAAGAAGAAATGATAAGAATGCAGAAATTACCGTCGTTGAGTCGGGAAACTTTGTCTCCTATGCCCAATGTGGAATTCCCTATTACCTTTCAGGAAAAGTCAGTGATCCTATGAATCTGATCCACTATCCTGTGGAAGAATTCCGTGTTAAGAGAAACATAAATGTAAAAACGGAAACGTATGTAAAGAGCGTGGACACCACCGAACATACAGTTACACTTCATGACAACACAGCTATTCACTATGACAGATTGATAATAGCCACAGGAACAAGAGCTAAGCGACTGGATTTTAGTATACCTGATAGGGTGCATTCTGTGAGAACACTGGACGAAGCCATTCAAATAAAGCGAGACCTGTCTGGTCATCAGATGGGTATACTTGGAGATGGTGTTCTTGGTCTTGAGTTGGCGTCAGAGTTTGCTGAAAAAGATTGGGAAGTAACCCTATTCTCAAAGCATGAACGTATACTTCCAAGAGTTGATCCTGCAGTTATAATTCATATGAGTAAGGATTTGTCGAAAAAAATACGTATCATTCATTTTAATTCCATAAACTTCAAAAGAGGTGATAGTGACAAACCCACAATTGTTGCAGATCGCGACGAATACTGCATGGATCAGCTGATGGTTGCAATCGGTACTCTTCCAAACACAGAATTTCTTAAGAATTCCAAGATTGATATGGATGCGGAAGGAAGGATCATTGTTAATGAGAGAATGGAGACATCGGTTGAAAATGTATATGCTGCAGGAGACTGCGCCATATCCATAAATCGGATAGATGGCCAATTGCAGTGGAACCCCCTTGCTCAGGTGGCAAATAAGATGGGGAGGGTGGCCGGATCAAACGCCTCTGGGAAGAGAATGGACTTCAAAGGTAGCGTGGGAACCACTCTTGTGAAAATACTTGATTATGAGGTAGGTTACTGTGGATTCAGCGAGATAGAAGCGAAGAAGAGAGGATTTGATCCGGAATCAAAGACTGTGTCCGGATGGAGCAGAGCTAAATATTACAGTGGAGGATCTGAAATCATTGTCAAAATTGTCTATGATAAAACAACCCTCAGACTTCTTGGAGGTGAGATATGTTCAAAGGATAATGGTGCATGGCGACTCAATGCTCTTGAGACAGCCGTTTATTCAGGTATGACAACTGAGGAGTTGTTCTACAATGATCTGGGTTACACGCCACCCTTCGGACCTGTCTGGGACCCAATTATCATATGTGCAAGCCTTTCCTTGAGAGATTAACTTTCTAAAATAATGGTAACAAATCAAAATTTTTACCGTTCACTTATGAAAATGCCATAATTATGGCTTATTCTCACTCTTCAACCTTGATTCTTTCCCTCTTACGAAGGAAAGCAAAGCTGCTATGAGGAGAATACCCAACGAGAAGAACATAGCTGTTTTAATGCCAGTGAGAAGTGACCTGGACACTGATGCACTTAACCCTCCATTGAGATTGCTGACCCCAGCGAAGACTTCAAATGCTACGTATCGGGAAACGCTGATGCTTGCAATGGAAATTGAAATTATGAAACTCCCCAGCATTCCAATGTTTGACATTGTTCTGAGAAATCCCGAAGAGAGCCCATACAACTCTTTGGGCGAATTGCCCATAACAGCACTGTTATTTGCAGGAAAGAACATTGAAGTACCGATACCTGTGAAGAATGATCCGATCAGAATGATATTCAATGATGCTGAAACTGTAAGAGTTGAGTAGATGATAATGGCAAATCCAAATATGAGACGCCCCAGACAT
>JAJZAR010000047.1 GCA_021799315.1 Thermoplasmata archaeon
ACAGATTTAAGTGATCGTTTATGTGTTTCCAAGGCAGCTGTATTGAAAAAAGTTGTGAAACTTGAAAGACAGGGCATTGTAACCAGACATTATGTCCACTCAGGAAATGGAAGACCAACATGCATGATTTCCATAAAAAACAGAAAATTCCATATTTATGCAAATCCCTATGAGGACATAGTAGACGCTTCTTTCTCCATGCTCAAGGATCTTATGGGTGAAGATGCAGTAGGTGAAATATTGGAAAGAAGTAACGCAAGAATGAAAAAAGAGATTGATGCTCTGGACCTTGATAACAATGACTTTTTCATGAAGAAGTTCATCGAACAGAGGAATGAGGAAGGATACAGAACTGAAATTGTAAAAACCGATGATGAGAGGCTGGAGATTTACCAGTATAACTGCCCCCTCATTTCTATTGCAGAAACCTTTCAAAGCTGTTGTGATCAGGAACGAGCCTTTTTAAAAGATATCTTGAAAAAAGAGGTCACAATTCGTGAGACCATTAGGGAAAAGGGCAAAAAATGCCATTTCTCAGTTTTCTCTGATGAGTAGTAATGTAATGTCGTTACACAACTGAAGCCGTTACCTTTCTGATTCAAAGCCGTCGATATGATCTTCGCAGGCTGGAATATCCTCAAGTCAGGAGGTATCTTGTTCATATTTGATTACTCGCTGGTTATCACTTTTGTTGCTTACCAGGTCAAAGAAAAACAAATTGTATAAATTGGTTTGATTGATAACATCCCATGGATGCTGAAGAAAAGAGGATGATTCTCGAAGCCGGAAAACTGGGAAAAAAAGCACTGGAGCTTGCAGAATCACTCGTTGAGCCCGGAGCATTGTTTCTGGATGTAGCGGAAAAGGTTGAGGGATTTATCAGGGAAAATGGAGGCGAACCTTCATTTCCTCTAAATCTTTCCATCAACAACGAAGCAGCCCATTACACTCCTTCTCCAAATGATACAAAGAAATTCAAGACTGGGGATCTTGTTAAGGTTGATATAGGTGCCAGCATCGGAGGGTATCTTTCAGATAATGCCACAACCGTAGAGGTTGGAGGCAAAGGAGAATACAGTAATTTGATAGATTGCTCCAGGGAAGCACTGAACAGGGCCTTGAGCGTGTTGAGGCCAAGAATAGAGATAAACAGAATAGGGCAGGCTATTGAAGACGTGATCGAATCCTTTGGTTTCAAACCTGTGAGGAACCTTGGTGGGCACGGCATAAAAAAGGATGATCTTCACTCCACGATTTTTGTTCCGAACTATGATGACGGGAACGGAAGAAGGATAGAGGATGGCCAGCTCATAGCCATAGAACCGTTCGCTTCGACAGGTATAGGCATGATTCACAATGGTATGGGTGGAAATATTTACATCTTCAGCGGAACAAAACCAAAGGCAAAGGATCCTGTCATTGAAAATTTCAGAACACTTCCCTTTGCGGAAAGGTGGCTGGAAAGAATTAAACCAGATTACAAGGATTACCTCAAGAAAAGTGTATCTGCGAAACAGATAAGCCAGTTCCCAATTCTAAAGGAGCATAAGGGGGCAATGATCTCGCAGGCAGAACATTCCATACTGTTTGACGGAGATCAGGTTATTGTGACAACAAAATGATCTAAATTTCCTTTTCAATAACCCTCAGCGCAGAATCAAGCACAACTTCTCTTGGGAAACGAGCGTCTATTACGAAACCGGGGTCAAAAAATATTTTTCTCATAATGGCTCCGTTGTATATTCTGTTAGCCTTATCGAGAAATTCCTTTTCTTCAAACATGATCAATTCTCGGTTACTGTCCCTCACCGTTCTGGCTGTTGGGTCGTCCATTTTCAAATAAATCGTGGCATCGGGCTTCATATGGCACAGAGAAAGAGTGCTTTCCATCCATTCATAAAACTTCTCCTCTTCATCGAAAAGTTGCCTGAAGTAAACACCTTGATAGGCCAGGGAAGAAAGGGAGTATCTATCACATATGACGATGTGCCCGCTCTTCAATTCTTCCATCATTATTCTGTTGTGCCGGATTCGATCTCTCATGAACATGGCCAAAAGGACAAGGTACTCATTTTTGCCAATGTTTTTTAAGATATTCAATCCATCGTCAAGAGATTCAGTGGGTTCGTGAGTGAGATACACTTCATGTCCTTTTCCCTCCAGCACCAACTTCATGTTTGAAGCAAGAGTAGATTTTCCTGATCTGTCAGGCCCTTCTATCACGATGAATTTTCCCTTCATTATGTTCATTCATTACTCATCATATAATAAGTATAATGGATTGAGTCAAAAATTTCATATGCGAGATGCGTTGAATTTGGTATTTCGATCTGAAATTTCACAACAGGATGTCAGTGTGTATTTGTTCGAGAAATAAGCCTTGGAAAAGCAAATATATAAAAATTTTTCAACAAAGTTTTAAGTGCATTATTTGCATTACGGAAAACGATAGATATTTTATGATAACATTCGAATCCATTTCTAAAGTGTATACAA
This sequence comes from Thermoplasmata archaeon, assembly GCA_021799315.1. Classification (GTDB taxonomy): domain Archaea; phylum Thermoplasmatota; class Thermoplasmata; order Thermoplasmatales; family Thermoplasmataceae; genus Cuniculiplasma. The sequence continues at coordinate 2,497 of JAJZAR010000047.1, forward strand.
AAAATGCTCCACCCGCGGTCAACAAAATTGACTTGGAGATGAAGGATGGGGAAATTCTTGGATTGGTTGGTCTTAATGGTGCAGGAAAAACAACCACAATTCGAATGAGTTCGGGAATCATCCTACCCACCTCTGGAAGAATTCTGGTTGATGGTCACGATATTGTGACAGAAAAAGTGAAAGCAGCCAAAAATGTTGGTTGGATACCTGAATTGCCAAATTTTGAACCAAACGCCACGCCCTTGCAATTGATGAACTACTTCGCAGGCTTTTATAATCTTAAGGGAAAGGAGGCTTCCGAAAGAATTCTAACTCTATTGGAACAGGTAGGGCTCAAGGATCATCTAAAGAAAAAGTTGAAGAACTATTCCCAGGGAATGAAGAAGAGATTTTCCATAGCAGAATCCATAATTGGTGATCCGCAGAATGTTCTCTTTGACGAGACCTTAAATGGCCTTGACCCTGAGGGAGTATTGTTCGTGAGAAACATGATGCTCAGTATGAAAAAGAGTGGAAAATCCATTCTTCTCTCTTCGCACATCCTTAATGAAATTGAGGATGTGGCAGACAGAGTAGTTATAATTGATCATGGCAATTTAATAAAAATCATAAACAGGACTGAACTCAAAAATCTTGGGAAAACAGTGCTATTTTTAAATGTAGCTAATGCAGATGATGCATTCAAAAAGTTACTGTCTGCGTATGGAGATGTGGAGATCAACGACGGAGATCTAATAGTGAGAGATTTGACTGTCCCTGATAACGAGCTGTTTAAAATTTCCTCTAAAATTGTTTCTGAGGGTTATAAACTCTTGAAATTCAATCCTGTGGGGGAGAGTCTTGAAGAGTATTTCTTCGGATTAATAGGTGATAAGAAATGAAGCCCATAGTTTACGAAATTAAGAGAACACTGACCAGCAAATTTGTAATCATAATGATAGTGGCGATTGTGGGATTGTCAACATTAATAGCCTATGAAAGCGGCTCATCCTATTCTCCCGTTTCCATACCAACAACCCCTTCTGTAGCAACGGGCTATTATCTTAACGGATCAAGTGTAACCATGGTGAGTTACGTCCATGACGCCTATGGCAATCCATCTAAGGATGTGACCGTCTCATACAGTTATGCTGGTGTCATTCACTCTTCAATTTCTACAAAAAATGGTTATGCGAATGCCACATTCAGTTTCCCTCCCGGTTCTACTCAGCTTAACGTCTCAGTGTCCTATTCTTATTCCCAATTCAGACAGGCTGTATCTGGTAATCTGCCCAGTATGACTATTAATACTCATAAATCATATTCCGGTCTTGTGAAGTCATCCTCTGTTTCTGGAGCCTCAGCCATATCTCCACTTGATTCATACATATTCTCAAGAACAAACAAGACAAATCTTGGTCTGGAGTTCCTGTATGTAGGGCCCAATGGATCAGCTGCAAAATCCTTGACTTTCTACTCTGGTTACACAGCGAATTATACCTCTCTTACAACAAATTATGTGAGCAAAGTTACTGTGTCAAATGTTAATGCTTTCAGCTACTTCCCATCTATACCCTACAAAAACATGCACAATAAGACATTTTACACAGAAGTTACCAATGGAACAGGAATATCCGTCTTTATATCCAATCCAACTTCCCCATCAATATTTACAGTCTATTCACCCATATCTCAATCATCTCTGCAGTCACTTGTTTTCTCAGGAACATCAACTCTTCTGGGGTTCCTGATCCCATTGCTTGCTATATTTGCAGGATACCTTACTTACGGTAAGGATAGAACAAGCGGAGTGCTGGAATCTGTTTTGAAAAGACCTGTGACAAGAGGCAGTCTAATAACCTCCAGATTTGCATCCAACGCCATTGCAATATTCGTTGCAGTGGGATTATCCATGGTTATTGCTGATGCCATAGTGAAATTTTACTTCGGGCAATATCTGTCCCTTTCATTCGGGCTCTACTTTGTCTGGACCTATCTCATAGAGGGGGTTGCTTTCCTAGCTCTCGTTTACATGTTTTCCCAGCTTGTAAAATCACAGGGAGGCATTCTGGGTATAGCCATTGGGCTTTTTGTCGTTCTAGATCTATTCTGGACAATAATCCCACTGGCAATTCTTGCGGCTCTCGGGATCAGCACTTCCAGTACTGCTTACATTCAGACTTCTGTGGGTTTTGACTATGCAAGCCCAGCTTCATATGGCACTCTTGTTCAGGCTATGTTCACAGGGAAATTTGGCACCCTGAGTTCAACAAGCATTAATCCAAATGCCTTTGGTATAGATGGTGTTAATATCATCATTGCAGGTATATTGTGGGTTGCAATTCCCTTTATAGCTGCATTTATCATGGCTAGAAAGAGAGATTGAACACATTATCTCAAATTTTTATTACCATTACCTATTTTAAAAACTAAATTCAAATAATTTATGCGATCCAGTATGTTTTGCATTAGATGTATTTAACTATGCAAGCGTAAAGCCTCATGCAATTAAACGCTGAAGAAAAAGTGATTAGCGTCATTCCTTTGAGGAGATTTTTGAAAATAAAAATATATCGTTTTTCGAAAAAAGACTTTGATTATAATGGGTGTAATCAATGATTTTGATAATCAGGCTTCCTCTTCTGCACAAAGGCCGATATACCTTCCATGAAATCCTTGCTGCTGTATACGTTTCCCATTGCCATAGATTCCATATCCAGTCCTACATCAGTGGACATTTCTGATCCTTTGTATATGAGTGTTTTAGAGAGAGCGGCCGCTATTGGTGCAACTCTTTCGCTCAAATCCTTGGCAAATTCCATTGTTTTTTCTTTCAGTTCGTTTTTCTCGAAAAGCTTTGAAACTATGCCCAGTTCCATGGCCCTTTCTCCTGTAAACCTTTCCCCAGTCAGTATGAGATAGGCAGCTCTTGATTGGCCTATGAGTTTGGCAAGTTTCTGACTCCCACTCCAGCCAGGAAGGAGACCTATTGTTGTTTCAGGAAATCCTATGGTACATTCCCTATGTGCTACTCTGATATCACAGTTCAGAGAAAGCTCGAATCCTCCTCCGAGAACATACCCGCTCATCTCTGCGATAACAATCTTTGGCATTTCTGAAAGTTTTCTGAACAGGCGTTCTCCTCTTCTGGAATGTTCCATGAATTCAATTGGACTTGGAATGAACTCTGTGAGTTCTGCCCCTGCCGAGAAAACATTTCCATTTCCTGCGATAACCACGACGAAAATGTCCTTCTGACTGTTTAGTTCATTTATCACTCTATCAAGATCATTAAGAAGTTTAGAGTTCAGGAGGTTATTCTTTCCGTTGTTCAGTTCAACTCTTGCAACTTTACCTGTTTTTACGACATTTATGAGTTCGCTACCAGTAGACGCAGTGGCCTGGTCAGTTTTCTTATCTGGCACTTTTCCGCTCATTACCTCTTTCAACTTCCCTTCCTCTATGGATCGAGAGGGTTTGAACACATCGGCCCTGTATTTCTCGTATAATTCATTGAGTTTATCCTTAACTTCACGGTTTGAAAGACCATTTGCCACAGATACAGGTCCGAAGGGTCGGTTCATGCCAAGGCAGAATCCTTTTTCAATATCTGCGGGCGTTGCAACACCATCTTCAATAAGTTTTGTAGCCTCATTTATTTCAAGAGCAAACACGTCCATAAGCTGTACCTTTGTGGACGGTTCGGAAGAGGGAATCTGTGCCTTTCCATTTACCCATTTGTAGAAACCCTCTGATGTTTTCACTCCAAGTTTATTGTCTTTTGTCATCTGGGCTGGTATCTTTGCCAATCCGTAGTCCTTTGAAAGGGTTCTTTCGTAATATTCCAGTGAATGGAGAACAGTATCTATACCAACATAATCCATGAGTTCGTATGGGCCCATGGGCAATGCCTGGCTTTTGGCAAAGGCATCAATCGCCTGAGGAGAATCAACTTTGTTCTCAAGCAAAAGTATGAAGTAGAGCGATTCCGGAGCACTGATCCTGTTTACCACGAAACCTGCAGTGTCCTTCAAGACCTTTATGGGCTCCTTGCCAATTTGCTTTGAAAAGTTAAATACAGCTTGGAAGTTTTCTTCAGAACTCTTCTCTCCCCTTATAACTTCTACGAGTTTCATAACTGCAGGAGGATTGAAGAAATGCATTCCTACCAATCTCTCAGGATTCTTCAAAACAGAGGCAATCTCTGTAATTCTTATATTGGATGTGTTTGTCGCGAAGATAGCATCCTTGTCTGCAAACTTTTCTATATCTTTAAACACCTTTTCCTTAAGATCTGGAATCTCGGGGACAGCCTCAACAATGAGTTGAGTGCCTCTCACTGCATCCTTCATGTCTCCAGTGAATTGAAGGCGTTTCATTATTTCGGCTGTTTTTTCATCATTCAATTTTCCTGCCTTCACCATTCTTGCAAGACTCTTCTCCACAGCATCCTTTCCTTTCTTCAACGCTTCCGGGAATGAATCAAATACATTTACAGAAAATCCTGCAGTGGCAATCACCTGCGCTATACCACTTCCCATTAGGCCTGAGCCAACAACAGCTACATGTTTGATTTCCATAAAATCACTTCCTGAGTTTCTTTACGAGACCTGTCATCTTTGTGGCACTCATAAGATCCCCGCTGATCTTCAACTTTCCTGTCATATACGACATAATGGGGTCAATTTTTCCGCTGAAGAGATCGGCCAGAACCTCATCCTTAGCTGTTACTGTGGCCGTAGGGGATTCTTTATTTCCATCAACCAGTTTTATTTCACCATCCATTATGGAAAGATAATAGGGATTTCCGTCGCTTGGAGCAAATTGGTAAACATTTTTCATTCCGGCAACTTCCTTCTTCACATCTGGATCATTTTTGTATTTTTCCAGCATTTCATTGAGTACGTCCTTAGAAACCATGATCAAGGATAAATCCGCATTTTAAATGCTTATTGGTTTTATTTATATTATTTTGGTATATAAAAAAAAAGAGATCACGAGCTGATTTCGGCGGAAAGCAGCACCTGGTCAAGGAATATTTCCTCAGGCTGGGCTCCTATGATAGGCTGGTCAAGATCGGTTATAGTAGTGTGAGGCACACTGGAAACCGCTGCTTCTTCAGCCATTTCATTGAATTCATATGACTCAATCATATCGCCTGTTATGTTCTCATTCACCATGGCAAACTTGTGTGCCATGCCTACTGCTGCGGGGCAGTATGGGCATGTAGGTGTTATGAACACTTTTATGTTTATGGGCTTTTCTATCTTCTTCAGCTTCTCTATGGTGCCCTCTCTCAGTTCGATGTTTCCTGTGGACAGGGCCTTAATATCTTCAACTATGGATCTGAATTCATATCCGGATGGTATACCGTAATACCTTATGTTTCCCTTTTGGAAATGTTTCGATTTCATTATAAGTACGGGACCTTTTGTAATCCCAAAGGTTTTCGCAAGATCCTCATTTATGGTATGTATGTCAGGCTTGATCCTGCCATCTATCTCATTTAATTCAGTGATGAGCTTTTCTGTATCGTTACAGTAAGCGCACTGAGAATCTGTATCCTTAAAAAGTAATATTTGTACATCATCCTTCAAAATCTTGCCAAATTCTTCTTTTAATTTTAATTTATATTCATCATTTATCAATGCCATAGGTTATGATGTCTAATTCTTATTAAAATTACATGTTAATTTTGGTCAATGTAACTTGTTACAATCATTTTACAATTGTAACTTTTATCTTTTTGTTGGTTTCCTATTCATCAATAGGGTGGATATTTGCTGTTGAATTAATTCGTGAAAGATATTTTTTAATTTAATAACGTTTTATCGGGTGATTAATGTTGAAATGAAAAACTCAGCACACCGTATTCACCTAATCTTATTCTTGCAGTTTGAAATCTCCAATTTCTCTGGCTATCCATACCACCAATAGCAAAGCTGCACTTATTATGGCCATGAGATAGAACGCCCAGTCAAAGGAAATGAACTGTATTACTGCACCCATTATAAGAGAAGAAAGCACTGAAGGAAATAATGCAAGTGTTGTGTGTGCACCACGTATCTGAAGCATGTAGTCCCTGGGGGGTTGCTTTGTAAAAAACTGTGCTGAATATCACTCCTGCCATCTGAGATGTGAACATTAGGAGGAAAAGATCAGGTATGAGATAAATGTAAGATGGACTAAAGGGAATAAATAACACAATAGGCACATGTGTTAATGTAAGCAATCCAATTATATTCCTTGGATTTCCCCTTATCTTATTTGCAAATTTATTTCCTAAAATTCCTCCAACCATGGCTCCCACAAGCAACACAGTCAGGATCAATGGAGAACCATTGTATATGAATTTGACAAGCACCTCGATGACCACGATAGTTGCGCCAAATGCAAGACTTGCCAATAGTGCATATATCATCAGATATCTCAGAGCCCTGTTTCTCCATATGTATGAAAAGCCCTCCCTGAAAGAATGACGTTCATCCTTCTGGGCCTCTTCTAATTCAGATTTGGGCTTTATGAATGATCTGATGACTGTTGAGATTGCATATCCCAATATGAGGATGGGAAAGGCATAGTCTGTGCCGATTGCTATAAATGAACCTGCAAGAATATAACTTATGAGAATGGTAGTCATACTTAAAGTTCCGGACAGGGAGAAGCCTTTCTGATACTGATCCTCGTCAAGAAACCCCTTGTTCCAGTAACCTCCTATTTGTCCGGTTACATCCTCTGTCCATGATGTGAAAAAGTATCCGATCAACAGGGCTGCTATTTCGTATAGGTGATTTCCAGTCAGAAATACCACAAATATGAACAGTAGAATGAGTGCTCTGGATGCTGTGGACAAAACATATAATGTCTTTTTCTTCTTCAATTTCGTAAGATAATATCCGACAAGGAAGCTAAAGGCAAGAGGTAGGTCTGCCATGGCTAGTTCAAGACCTGTTAGGAATGAGGAATTTGTTATAGAGAGAATAATCCATGGGAATAAAACAAACATCATGTAGCTTGAAATATTATTAACGTTTGATCCTGCAACCTGGAGTTTGAAGTTTCTTGAATAAGGCTTATCGGGCATCTCTATTCTCCACTGAACTGGCCCGTGAAACAGTATCTTAATTTCTCCTTGCCAAAATGCATTTTCCCATCCTGCCTATTTTGAAGTTCCCCTAACAATACGTACATATAAAATTACATTCCTCATTAGAAAAAGTAAATAGTTTAATAGATTTATTCGTTTCTGTCATTAAAATCATCTACAGGCATAATTTCCTGTTTCGCTTTCACTATAGCCCAGAGCTTCTATAGGGTCGCGGTCATCTGTTCTCGTTCTATGACCTGCATAGACACGCTGAAAACACAATGCTCTGACAATGTTTTCATATTAAGGTCATAATCGGAATAAATTTTTCAATATCGAGATCAAAACCATTAAACCCAGTATAAAATAAACTACATCTTGAAGCCATTAAAAATAAGAAGACTCATAGTAGGTCCACTGATGACAAATTGCTATGTTCTTTCTTCTGAGGGTAAGTGCATTATCGTAGACCCTGGAGGGGAACCTGAACGAATAGTGGAAGAAATTGATCGTGAAAATCTGAAACCAACACATATTATATCAACTCACGGCCATTTTGATCACATCCTCTCGGGCAGAGCATTGGAGATGAAGTACGGAACCGGGATCATGCTTCACGAGGATGATAGAACTCTCCTTAATGATCCGGATCTTTCTCCGGACAATTTCATACCCGGTTTGGAATATGTTCTTCCAGAGAATATTATCTTTTGGAAAGATACTGTGGAGTTAAACCTATCTGGTCACAAGTTAACTCTTATCCATACTCCTTGGCACACCCCCGGTAGTTCCATAATTGCAGGCGATGGCTTCATTCTCACGGGAGATACTCTGTTCAAACTTTCCATAGGCAGAACAGATCTTGGTGGCGATGAATCACAAATAGTGGAGAGTTTGA
>JAJZAR010000048.1 GCA_021799315.1 Thermoplasmata archaeon
TTCTGCATAACAGTGAACGAATGATATACTTTCATCGGCAATTAGGAAATATTTGATAGAACTCATACTTGGAAATGTTAAATAGGTCGTGAATTATTTAGAGTTGATGGAAGCTCCAAAATCCAACTTCAGCGAATGGTACAATGAAATTATTGAGTTATCAGGACTTACAGATAAAAGATATCCTGTAAAGGGAATGAACATATGGATGCCCTACGGATTTTCCCTAATGAAAAACGTCGACGAACTCATAAGAGCAAGATTTTATTCCGATGGCTATGAGGAGGTGATGTTTCCGTCTCTTATCTCAAAAGGAATGTTTGAAATAGAATTCGAACACATCAGAGGTTTTGAAAAGGAACTTTTCTGGATTGCTAAGGGCGGTAAAGATTCACTGGAAGAGGATCTTGCCATGAGGCCCACCAGTGAATCGGCGATATACCCAATGCTTAAGCTCTGGATAAGAGATCATGGTGATCTGCCTATGCGTCTATTCCAGATAGTGCAGGTTTATCGATATGAAACGAAGCACACAAGACCATTCATACGATCAAGGGATATTCATTTCATTGAGTGCCACACTTCTCACAGAGATTACTCTGATGCTGAAGAACAGATGAAATTATACCGGGAAGAGTGGAAATCCTTTACTGGTGCCATATGCATTCCCTTCCTTGAAGTAAAAAGGCCGGATTGGGATAAATTCCCAGGCGCTGTATATACAATAGCTTTCGATACACTGATGCCCTCTGGCAGAACGTTACAAATAGGTACCATACACCAGTATGGCACAAATTTCTCAAAAAATTATGAAATTGAGTTTGCAGATGAAAATGGAGTGGGTAAGAACGTTAATCAGACAACATTTGGAATGAGTGAAAGGCTCATTGGTGCCATTGTGGGGATTCATGGTGATGATAAAGGGCTCATTATTCCCCCAGATGTCGCTCCAATCCAGATTGTTATTGTCCCCATTGGCACCCAGGGTCCTGAAATGGAAAAGTTCATTAAAAAACTTGAGAATGAGTTGGGTAAGATGGGGCTGCGGTATAAGACAGATCGGGATGATAGATACACCCCCGGATTTAAATTCAACCAATGGGAAATGAAAGGTGTGCCTCTGAGAATAGAAATTGGTGAAAGAGAGGTTCAATCGGATTCCATAACAGTATCCAGACGAACAAAGAAGGGAAGAAACAAAATTCCGGTTTCCCAGCTGTCGGATTTGAAAAATGAACTGAGGGAAGTAAGCAAAGAACTGTTTGCAAGGGCAGAAACAATCCTCAGATCGGGATTGGAAGGAAAGATGACCGGTAGCCTTGAGGCCACAATAAGGACTGCCTTTGTGTGCGAAAAACAGAGTTGCGCAACGGCCCTAGAAGGAAAATATGATAAGACAATGATGGGCGCTATTCTGAATTATGGTTCCAATGGAAAGTGCGAGGTGTGTGGAGAGGATGGACGAACATCGCTCTTTTCCAATCCCTACTGAACAGAACCCAATAGTCTTCTTTGACATGGATGGCGTGCTGACAGCAGAGAAAAGCAGCTGGAACTACGTGCACAGGGCATTGGGTGTGGATAACAGCAAAAACTTTGCAATGTTTTTGGAAGACAGGATCACATATGAGGAATTCATGCGAAGGGACATTGCCCTATGGATAGAAAAATATGGGCAAATGGAAGTGGATCAGATAACAGACATACTTAATGAAATTGACTTATTTCCCGGAGCGGAAAGAGCAACAAGGATCCTGTTAGACGCAAACTTCAGGCTTGTACTGGTATCTGCAGGTATCATGTGGCTTGCCCAGAGAGTGAGCAGGGAGACGAACATTCAACATGTATATGCAAATTCCATACTCTCCATGGGAGGTAAAGTGATACCTGAGGGAAGGCCCATGGTTGATCCAAAACACAAAGATATTGTTGTTAAAAATGTTATAAACCAGTTCCATCCCGCATTCACAGTTTCGGTTGGTGATTCTCCGGAGGATGAGAGCATGTTTTCCAATACGGATTATTCCATAAGTTTTAACAACAGTCCTGATTACACGAATAGATTTGGGATAAACCTTCGATGTTCTGATCTTGTTGATTGCTCAGAACTGATCATTTCCATCATGGAGGAACGGGATGGAAAGCTCTGACATGGAGAAGGATAAAAAACTCCCTTTCGGCATCGGTTGTCTTGACACGTTTCTGGAAGGAGGAGTGGACAGAGGAGTAATAACTCAGGTCTATGGCGAAGGCGGAACCGGAAAGACCAATCTGGCAATGCAACTTACAGTTTCAACATTGCTGTCAGGAAAGAAGGTCATATATGTTGATACGGAGAGCTTTTCGTCCACAAGATATTTACAAATTGCCAACAGTGCCCAAGATTTGTCAAAAAACCTCCTTCTGTACAGGTGTGAAAATTTTTCTGAACAGGAGGTTAATCTGATCAAAGCCCAAAGAATTATGCAAAACTCAAAAGACGTCGATCTGCTGGTGCTTGATTCTGCCACAGCCCTTTTAAGAATTGAGAAAGATGAGGGCCTCAAAAGGGAAGGGCTTTCGAGGATCATATCTCTTCTCAATACAATTGGATATAAACACAACATTCCTCTGTTTGTAACAAACCAGATTTATTTCGATGTCAGTAACTCTTTGATCACACCTTTCGGAGGTCATCTTCTAGATCACTTCAGTAAAACAATCATATCGCTCAAGAGGGTAGCAAATGGAGGGAGGGAGGCGACCATAGAAAAGCACAGGTCCATACAGGATGGAAAAAAACAGATATTTTATATAGCACAGTCTGGCATAAGTTGCTTTCCGTGAGAGAGAAAACATTACATAGGATACCATATTAGCCCTGTATGGGAGTAGATCTCGAACCCATTCTCACAAAGCATAAGACACACATTAAGGACTTTTCAGGCGGTACAGTATCGGTGGATGCATATAATCAACTCTACCAGTTTCTCAGTGCCATAAGGCAGCCTGACGGGACACCTCTTATGGATTTTAACGGAAATATTACCTCTCATCTCACCGGACTGTTTTACAGAACCATATCTCTGATGGAAGAAGGTTTGAAACCAGTATATGTGTTTGATGGCAAACCTTCACCAATGAAATTGAGAACACTTGAAGAAAGGTCTATCATAAAAGAGAATGCTGAGAAAGAACTGGAAAAGGCAATCATGAACTCTGATACAGAAAGAGTTGCTCGACTCAAGCGAACAATAAACCATATAACACGAGATATGGTGGATGAGGGTAAAATGTTGCTTGATTATATGGGACTACCCTATGTTCAAGCACCTTCAGAAGGGGAGTGCCAGGCTTCGTATATGTGCATGACAGGCACTGTGAATGCAGTTATTTCTCAGGATTACGATTGTCTCCTTTTTGGTGCGAAACAGGTTCTCAGAAATTTCACAGTCTATGGAAAGAGAAGGGTATCAAGCAGGAACATATATGTGACTGTTGATCCGGAATATATAGATCTAAAAGAGAATCTCGATGGTCTTGGAATTTCAAGGGACCAACTTGTGGACATTGCCATTCTCGTTGGAACAGATTTCAATAAAGGAGTTCATAAGGTTGGGCCAAAGACAGCTCTGAGCCTCATAAAGAAACACGGTTCTCTTGAAGAGGTGATTAAAGAGAAAGCCTATTCTGTGCCTGAGTATGAGGAGGTAAGAAGACTATTCCTTGTGCCAGATATAACAGATGATTACAGGCTTGATTTTAAGGAACCGGATGAAGAACGAATAAAATCCTTGCTTTGTGATAAACATAATTTCTCGGAGACAAGAGTGCAACCGTACATAGAGAAACTGAAAGAAGCCTTTGGCAGAGGAAGGCAGTCGAGCCTCGATTCCTTCTTTTAATCTTCGTAGAGGTTCTGGAAGGGATGGACAAGTTCAGTGAGATACCTCCTCACAGAATCCTTCAGATCCAGTGGATGAATTTCCCTGTTTACATACATTTTTTCAAGTTCAGAGAACTCCTTAAAGATTACATCTCCTCCCTTCTTTGTGGGCCGCTCTATCTTCACTTCCTCAAATTCGGGAAAAATGACAATACGCATTACGTCCATAAGGGGATTTCCCTTGGACTCACCCATTGGGCAAAATGAATTTTTAATTTTCTCACCTATTTCTTCAGGAGTGTCAGTCATAAGCACCGCACTTCCAGGATCACTCTTTGACATTTTCTGAAAGTTGTCCATTCGGCCGCTCCCCTTCAAGCTTCCCACCAGAGGTGAGTGGAAAGAAACAACCTTCTTCCTGTGCATCTTTTCTGCAATATCCCTTGCAAGCATATGCGCATGCCTCTGGTCCATGCCTCCCAGAGCTACATCAACATCCAGTTCAAAGATGTCATTTACCTGCATGAGTGGATACATGTATTTACTGAAATCAGATTCAGCGTCCTCTTCTGATCTACCCATAATGGGCAGTGCCCTCTTGAGACGTGAGAGGGTTGTATTTTTTGCAGACCTTAGCATACTTTCCAAGTAGGTTTCTTTGTGAATCAAATCTGTTGCCCAGACAAATTCTGGCGATAGCCCTTTCAGTTTAATTTCATATGCTTTCTTCAGCACTTCACCGCTGGCTCTTATTTCTTCTAGATTGCCTCCGAATTTATCATTCACCATTGCATGCCAGTCTGCAAGTAAAATTTTCATCCGAACCCCAGATTCCATCAGCTTCCTGATTCTCAATCCCGTAACAAGTACAGTGCCAATATGAGGCCTTCCAGAAGGTTCGACTCCAAAGTACCCCTTGCAACCCTTTTCTAAGGATTGAAATTCTTCTTGCGTAACAATTTCTTCAAAAAGTGTTGTATCTATTTTAAGCAATATGGCTGAATATTACCAATCTATATTAACCTCTCTTTGCATATTTCCCTATATTTGCACGCTGCGCACTTGTTTGCATTTTCATGGCTCCTGTAAGTTAAACCCTTTGTCCTTCGTATGGTTTCTGCTCTTTTTAAGACGATGTCCCTCAACTCAGGGGTGTTTTCCACATAGAATGATTCATTCCTGTATTTTATGATCCCGTACGAAACATCCCGGTTTGGATACAATTCCTGTAGAATTATGAAATACACACCCATCTGAATTCTATGTGGTTCCCATGGCGCATCCCCAGCTGTCCCACTCTTGAATTCATAGGGGATAACAGAGCCTTTTGATTCTATTACCCTATCTGGCTTTCCGGATAGCCGATACTTTTGGGATGTTAAGATCTGCCCAGTAGAAAGCATATCCCCATATACCATCTGGCCCTTTGGAACTCTGTAAGTTTGAACTCTTGCCCTTGTGCGGAAAAGAAAATACAATAATATGACAAATATTGCAATGGGAATTGCAGCATAGTAGACTGGAACTAACATTTTACAAAAATAGAACCACGAGTACAACCGCTACAACAGCAAGAGCCACTCCTATTGTAACACTCATTTTGTTCCCGGATTCTATCTCCTCTTCAGCTTCCCTGTGGGCTACCGTTCCGTTATCCATTCTCTTCTGTGATGCCTGAGACGGCCTATATCCTTCTCTGGTAAAATACCATGAAAGGGCGCAATAATCAAATTCGCCCAGTTCAGAGGCGCTCACAAATCTTCTGCCGTCTTCATTCTTCTTTTGTAATCCAGATTCTCCCATAAGGCACCTCCTGTAAAAGGGATATCTCGCCTCTCCTTCTTAAAAACAGACTGTATATGAAAGTCCTGACACGCTCTTCAGGATCGGCACCCCAAATTTCCTCCATGAACACTCCGCTCTCCAGCATTTGAGCAAGTCTAGATAAAAGGTTGTCTATTTCAGTTTCCGGCTCACCCCCGTTGAGCGACTGATAAATATCTCCAACTTCAAGGGCATTCTCAATAGATTTCGTCGCTTTTAAACGTGATCTCACCCTTTCAGTTTTTCTCATGACCTCCATGAGTTCCACCAGCATGACCTTTCTTGTTTCATGATGCCTTACCGGCATTTTCAGGCTGATAAATTCCTGAGGGGTATCGTCCAGATTCATTTCAGGATCAATGGGTTCTTCCTGGACATCCTCATTCTCAGCCTCACCTTCATTGAAAATGTCCATTAAATCTCTAGCCTGAATATTGACAATTCCCCATGATCTGAAAATTATATATCCTGCCTCCCCAATGGTCATTAAATTTTCAGTCGTCAATTCCCTTACTATCTTTACAAAATTTACAACGTCCACCTTCCATGGGTCTATTTCCTGAGCAATACACTTCTCCATCATCGCTATAATGTTCTTTGTTTCATCCTTTGGGTCAATCAGGTCAAGTTCTTCATAGAATTGAGTATTAACGCCCAGTGTTGATGCCTGCACGATTATGGTATTCTTCAATTCTACCATGGTCTCCATTTCCATTTAATCGCCCCCGATGTCCTTAGAAAACACTTCAGTGCATCCTGTCTTCCTGTTCATTGTTATCCCGAAAAGAGAGTTTGCATACTTTCCCATGGCGTTTTTCAATGAGATCATGATCACCTGAGAAGTATTTGAATTTTCCCTCAACAAATCCCCCATTGCCTCAGCATTTGCACCATCAAGAAACATATCTATCTCATCCAGGAAATAAACGGGTGAAGGTTTACTTCTCTGTACTGCAACGATAAATGAGAGGGCAACAAGACTCTTTTCCCCTCCGCTGAGTGATTGAAGTTTTGTAAATACATCGCCCTTCGGCTTGGCCTTTATAAGAAGTTCAGATTCCAGAGGATTATTTTCGTCGGAAAGATACATATCAACATCCCCGCCTCTTGATAGACGTTTAAAAATCTCCCTCATTTCAACTCTGATCTTTCTATATATATCCATAAGCACATTCTTCTTTACAGTTTCAAGCTCTTCCATAAGGCGATAAAGTGAGTCTACCTCCTTCTGAAGAAGGTTTATCTTTGTTTCAAGAGACTCTTTCCTTGTTGTCTTTTCCAATAGTTCCTCTTCTGCCAGCTGATTCACGGCCCCAATTTCCTGCAGATCATGCTCCCTTCGTGAAATTTCTGCATTAATTTTTTGAAGTCCAGTATATCCTGGAATTTCTTCACCTCCTGTTTCTGAAAGACTTACCCTCAGGGCCTCTATCTTTTCACTTAGGTTCTGTATCTTGATTCTGCTGGTTAATGTGGAATTTTCAAGCGCTCTCTTTTCCCCTTCAATTGATTTGATAGTCTGCCCGTTTATTGAGATTTCAAGTTCAAGGCCTTTCAATTCCTTCAATATGGCTGTATTTGCACTGTTTATCTTTTCTTCCTCTTTCTTCAGATCATTCATCTGTCTGTTCAATTCAGCTATTTCTTCATCTATGGTTTCAATTTTTATAGAGGATTCATCAATCTCCTTTTTCAGGTTTTCATTCACATTTATCAGTTCTATTTTCCTTTCAGAAATTTTATTAAGCGTGGTTTCACGTTCGCTCTTCTCTCTCACGATCTCGTTTACGCTCACGCTGATTCTATCCAGTTCATTCTGCATCTCATTGAGATCATCCGATTCATCTCCATTATCTCCAATAATTGAGTAAAGCTTTTGTTTCTCCTTTTCCAGCACGGATTTTTTCTCATCAAATTCCTTAAGAGACTGCCTTATTCCGTCTAGGACTTCGAGCGATAATTTCAGGTCTGTTCTTAATGCCTGAGCTTCAATGCTCATATTCTCAATAGCCTTCTGACTGCTGGTGATTGTTGATTGGAGTGAGTTTTCCTGCCCCTGTGATTGTCCTCCAGACTTTGAAATATCCATAAGTGCACGTGAGATCTTGTCATACTCAGAACGTAAATGTGTTAGTTCACTATCTAGAGCATATAAATCAGATTTAAGACTTTCCAACTGGGTCTCTTTCTTTTCCAGATCTGAAGAATTGAATACCCTCCTTGTCCTGTTTGTAAACCCTCCACTTATGGCTCCACTGGCTTCAAAAATATCTCCTTCCAGAGTAACGATCCGCACGCCCGTCATATATCGCTTTGCAACCTGTATGTCATCAACAAGAATGGTGTCGGAAAATGTATACCATATGGCATTTTCGTACAGGGGATCGTACTGCACAGTCTGGCTCAATAGCGAAGCACTCTTCTCAGACTGAAGTATGAGAAGGGCTTTTCCCCTTGGCCTCCCTGGAACCATCTTGTTCAGGGGGATAAACGTGACTCTTCCCATTCTCTTTTCTCTCAGATATTCTATGCATTCCTGTGCTACATTTTCATCGTCCACAACCACTGAATTTAATCTTCCTCCAGCTGCTGTTTCCACTGCAATTGCAACCTTATCCTCATAGGATAATAATTCGGATATGGGTTTGTGAATGCCCTTTAAATTGCCTCTTGCCTTGGCTTCCATTAGAGTCGATATGGATCTGTTTGCGTTGCCTTGACTACCCATTTCGGCTCTGGCTTTTTCTACCTCTTTTGACAGTGCGTCCACGCGGTTTCTTACATCTACTCTGCTTTTTTCCTTTGCAGATATGGATGATTGCAGATCAAAATATTTTTTGTTCAGACTATCATTCATTTCCTTATGAGTTGATAGATTCTTCTGAAGATCCCTGAGTTTCCACTGCGCCTCAGAAAGCCTGTATTTTTCATTGGCAAGGGTTTCTTCCCTGGAAGCAAGCTTGGACTGTAGTCTCTCTGAAATTGATATCTGTTCCGTTTCCTGTTTTTTTATTGACGACGATTTTTCTTCAAGTTCCCTTAATTCGCCCTCTATTCTCTTCAGCTCATCTGTAGATTTCCTGTACAAATCTGTCTTATTTGTCTGCGCATCAATCCTCTGGCGGATCTGTTCCTTGAGGGCTGCTTCTCTTCGCCTGTTCTCCTGATCACTTATCCCGAGCTTGGAGACCCTTTCCCCCAGTTCCAATACCTCCTTTTCTATTGACGCGATCTTCTCTTCATTTTCTTCCATTTCTGAACGGGATGATTGAATTGTTTTATTCAAATTCCCAACGGCAATTTCTTTTCTGGCCGATTCCAGTTTGAGATTTTCCATTTTTTTTCTTAACTCATCGAGTTCTTTGTGTATTGTTTCTGAAATATTCTTTTCGATGGATGATCTTTTGTCCTGCAATTCGACCTGAGTTACCTTCAGTCTCTGGAGTTGAACCTCAAGATTATTTATTCTCGCATCTTCTTCGGAGAGAGAATTCTCAATACCACTCTTTTCAATTTCCAGATTCCTTGTCTGCATCACAAGAGATGTATATTTCAAATTTTTTATCTCTGAAGATAAGCGATTATGCTGTCTCAGCTTTTCTGCATCTTCGCGTACCTTGTCGATTTCCCCCTGTATCTCTTCCATGAGGGTATTGGATGCCATGATAATCTTTTCGGTCTCCTGGCTCTTTTCCTTTGCAGCATATATACGAGCGTTATAGGAATCAATCCCTGCTATGGATTCCAACAATTTTCTTCTTTCCAGACCTGTAACATAGATGAACTTATTTATATCGCCTTGAAGCACAAAGCTGTATGAATCCAGTTCAATACCTATATTTTCTAAGAATCTTTCAACGTCTGTATGCTTTGCTCTCTTTCCATTTATATAATATGTACTCGTGATATCTGAACCACTTTGAGTTAGTGTCCTTTCAAGTTCAACACTTTCAAAGGTGCCTTCTTCTTTATCCTCTACAAAGGTTACTTTAACTGAAGCTGTATTCAACCGTGATTCCGAGTTTGACGGATTATGTATGAGATCGTCCAGTCTATCTGCCCTCACACTTTTTGATGAACGAGTGCCCAGCACAAAGAGCAGGGCGTCCCCGATATTGCTCTTCCCGCTTCCATTGGGTCCAGCAACCATACTGAGCCCGGGTCTGAACTCAATTGAAGTCTCCTTTGGGCAGAAGGACTTGAAATTCTTTATTTTCAAGGTATAAATTCTCAACTATTATCACGTCTGACATAGGTATGATATTATTTGCAGTATATAATTTTTACTGAATCTTTTGTGAATGATAAGGTTTTTCATGGAAAAAAGTGTCTTCGAACATTGCTTCGCCAGAGAAATTTCCAGGATCAGGAAATAATAGAATTCTGATCAGTGTCGGCCTTTGAAAGTTCTCTGGCCTTTTTCCTAATATGGAAAGCTTCTCCCACATATATTCCGAGCGAGAGAGCTATGAGACAATTTAGCACTGTAAGTAACTCCACATTTGCAAGATTTACTTCAAACTCCATAACCAATCTTATGATGACAAGCGTGGATGTTACCCCAAGAAGTATGAGATTTCGTTTGTACATTATGATATTATTTTGTTTATAAACCTCGGACAGTGATCCAAACCGATCCCCGAACATGAGTCCGGGAATTATTATGATCAAAGTTATGCCAAGATAGGATAGATACCCTACAAGATCAACACTGAAAAATGCAAAGAGGAGTGCCATCACAATTGGTGATCTAATCACTCTGGCAGAT
>JAJZAR010000049.1 GCA_021799315.1 Thermoplasmata archaeon
TGCATTACTACCATCTCTTTGTTCCAATGTAAACTGATTTCTCTGCAGAGTCAAATTATGATTTTGGAGGACTGTTGAAAAAGGAAAGATGAGTATGTAAGTAACATATTACACATTCTATGGATATGTAATAGAATACAAATTATTAATATATGTAATGTGATACACATATTAATGGAGAAGACATCAATATTGAAGATCCTTGACTCCTGGAATTTTTGGAATCACGACCTAGATACAGGTATACGCCGTGACTACTATGTAAACAATATTCTAAGATTCATTGACGATCCACAGATACTGATCGTTATCGAGACAGGGATCAGACGAGTTGGAAAGTCCTTTATCGCCAAACAAATAGCAAGAGCATTGATGGAAAAAAACCTTCATAAGACACAAGTCTTGATCATCAACCTCGAGGATGAACGCCTCATTGAGAGGAACTATGAAACCATACTGGAAATGTATGAAGCCTATAAAACAAAAATCAACCCCGATCAGAAGGCTATCATAATCCTCGATGAGGCACAGGAAATAGATGGGTGGGAACGTTTTGTCCGAGGGATAACTGAGAAAGGGGAAGCAAAGTTCCTGATAACAGGTTCATCATCAAAGTTGCTTGATTCCGAGTATTCTACACTGCTTTCCGGGCGGCAGGTAGTGGTTTACATTCACCCTCTAGACCTGCTGGAATTCATGACATTTACAAAAGGTAAGGGGAGCTTGATGCATATCTTGAAAGACGGAGGATTTCCTGCAGTAACTCTTTCCGAGAATAAGAACGAGATTGTTTCTAGTTACTTCAACACCATAATTCTGAAGGATGTTATCCAGAGATACCGGGTCAGGAAACAGGACGAACTCATACGCCTCGCAAAATTCTATGTCACAAGCGTGGGTTCAAGGATTACATTTAACAGCGTAGCAAAATTCCTCGGCCTTCCGGTTAAGACTGCCTACAATCTTTCCAAGTATCTGGAGAACGCTTATCTCATTTTCTTTGTGGAAAGGTTCTCCTTTTCCAGCAAATCACAGAACAACAGTCCCAGGAAGGTCTATTCCATAGACAACTCTTTTCCATCCCTTTTAGGGCTGAATCATGTCGAGATTCTTGGAAGACTCCTTGAGAATCTGATCGCCAGCACCCTCTACAGGATATCAAGAAAGGTTACTGATTTTCGATTTTCCTACTGGCATGAGAACGGAAAAGAGGTTGATTTTGTTGTGAAACACAAAATGAAATACAAGGCATTCCAAGTCGCGTATTCAGTCAGGGAGGCTAAAATGAGAAACAAGGAAATTTCAGCATTGCTTGACTGTGCCGCGCATCTCAACCTGGACAGCTGTCAAATCATAACCATGGATTATGCTGATGAGGAAATAGTGAACGGTATCACAATTACCTATGTGCCAGCATCAGATTGGATCGAAAACACATTGAACATTTACAATGTGGGTTCTGTTTAAGGAGATATCCTTTACCTGTGTAATTAAAATTTCAACCGATCGACCACACGAAGTTCAATGTTCAGTTACTCTCATTTGCTTTATTGGATTTCCACTGTTGATGGTAAAGGCAGCTTAGTATGTCTGAATATTTTTCGTATACTTTCAGGATCAGATTTCATCATATTCATTATCAATTCTGCCCTCTCATACAGTTCTTCATACCTCTTAGGATAGAAATTAGACAATTTCTGGTATTTCAATACATTCCACACCAATTCATCAGGATTGAGATCTGGAGAATATACCAGAGTTGACATAATATGGAACAACTAACCAAAAGAGCAGTAACCCAATTGGAAGTTAAAAGTATGTTAAATATATATTAAAATAAGAATACACTATTTGCTATTTTTATTTGTTCGCTGAAACACGGATTTGTCATGTGGTTAATAAAATGCGAAAACAATGAGGTAATATTTTTATACTATACACTTATGTCTAATTGCCTAATAGTTGGTGCTGACAAAAATGGAACAAATTTCTGAAGAAGAAAAACCACCAGGTCTAACTCCATTCTTCAGGGCCCGTAACCTTGAAAGGACTCTGGGAATGAGTAAATTGTTTTTAAAATTTGAGGGAGCTAGCATAACAGGAACGCAAAAGGATAGAATTTCATACCTTCATGTAAGAAGGGCTATGGAGCTAGGTTATGATACAATTTCCGTTGCAACGTGCGGGAATTATGGAGCTTCAATATCTTACTTTGCGTCCGCCTATGGAATGAAGTCGGTTGTAGCCACCCCCTCTTTCTATGCTGGTGAAAGAAATGAAGAAATCTACGAAAATGGAGCCACACTCATACAGAAGAACATGAAGTATGAAGATCTGGTTGAATACATGAAAGACAAATCCAGAGATGAAAACTGGTATGATGCCAGCCCAGGTTCATTCAATTCGACAGTCGATATACTTGGATATGAAAGTATTGCTGCTGAAATAGTTCAGAATCTTGGACATTCTCCATCCTATGTTGCCGCTCCAGTGGGCAATGGTACAACTCTGGCCGGAATATACAGCGGATTCAAAAAACTTTACAGAAAAGGAGTAATAACAACTATTCCTAGATTTATAGCTTCAAGTACATCCCTTGGAAACCCCATAGTGTACTCCTGGAAACATGGATATAAGAAAATACAGGTTCTTGAGCCATCCACCATAGTGGAAACACAAGTTAATGAACCATTGGTGTCTTTCAGATCCATGGATGGACAGAAAGCACTGAATTCCATATATGACAGTAAGGGTGTAGCCATCGGAGTGAACGATGAGGATATGAAGAAGTTCGCTAAAATAATTAACAGCCAACAGTCCATAGAAGTCCTACCTGCATCTGCGTCCTCTATGTCGGCAGCTTTCAGGAATCTCTCAGGGAGAACATATTCCGGAGAGGTGGTTGTTATACTCACGGGAAGAGGACATTGATGATTGATGCCATTATCCTCGCAGAAGGTGTTCTTGGAACAACGTATGGCAAAACCGCCAATGGTCTGTGCCGTTTTTCAAAAAGATACAACATCAAGGCAGTTGTGGATAGCAAGAAGGACGGCATGGATATTCAGAGTGTAATCAGAAAAGCATCGGCTGAAATCAAGATTGTGAAAGACCTTGATGAAGCTCTAAACACCTTTAAAGATGCAAAAACAATGATAATTGGAGTTGTTACAGATGGAGGTTATCTACCCGGCGATCTGAGGCCAGTCATAGAAAAAGCAATAAAATCTGGCATGAATATTGTAAATGGGCTGCATCAATTCATTTCTGACGACCCAGAATTCAGCAGTCTTGCCAAGAAGTATAAGGTTGAGTTAACAGATGTTAGAAAAATGTTCATGCTCAGACAGGATTTCTTTTCAGGGAAAATTTGGGAAGTAAAATCATTCAAACTGGCTGTTCTGGGAACAGATAGTGCTATTGGCAAGAGGACTACTGCCGTTTACCTGAACGAAGAAATGAAGAGATTGGGAAACACGTCGGTTATGATAGGTACTGGCCAGACTGCTTGGATGCAGGGATTTGACTATACTGTTGTTATTGATGCAATGGTCAATGATTTTGTCGCCGGCGGTATTGAAAACACAGTTGTCAAGGCGTGGAACGAACTAAAACCTGATTTCATGTTTCTGGAAGGGCAGGGATCCGTTCTACATCCTGCCTACCCAGGAAGCTTTGAAATAATTGCAGCCGGGAAGCCTGATGCCATTATCCTTCAACATGCTCCAAAGAGAGTGTATTACGATGGGTTTGACGGAATAAAGATTCCACCACTGAGCAAATTCATACGAATTCTTGAGGAACTTTCAGACAAAAAAGTAATAGGTATATCTCTAAACACCGAAAATATGGAGAAGGATGAGATCGTTCCTGAAATCGAACGCATTGAGAAAGAATATGGCATTACATGCTTTGATCCCCTGGGAAACCTTAAAAAAATAGGAAATACCATACTCGAAGCCATGAAGGAACAAAAGAAGTGACTCCTTGTCTTACTTGAACAAAATAAGATGCTTCATAGCAATAAAAATTTCTGTTGAACTGATTGAAAAGAACAGGGCAGTAATTCTTATTAGAATTGATGATGATACTTTTCGTCTCTACTATACATACAACCATGATGTGAATTTAAATGAAAACCTTGCAGGCCTTATGGGAATTTCTGCTGTGATCAATTATTCACTCTTCACAGAAAGGATCATACTGGATTTCCCAACATCAAAGGTAGACAGAAAAATGATTGAAGAAATGGTTCGCATAAACAACAAAGAGGTTTTCATCAATAGGCTTTGCAGGAGAAGATACGAATTTTTCAGAAATGAATTTCTACCAGGAGATGAGGATATCACTCCAGAAAATGCTGCAGGAGATGTTAAACTCATATTCACCAGAGATTTTGATGATCAATATGTGGTAAAGAACCCGGATTCTTCTGCTGTGATGTCATCAGGTGGAAAGGAAAGCTTGTTGACATATGGTATGATGAGAGAGATCACTACTTCTCCAATCCCATATTTTTTCAATGAATCTGGAGGCCACTGGAAAGCAGCAAAGCATTCCTATGATGTGATGAAAGCACAAACCAAAGCAGCAAAGGTATGGTCGAATATAGACAGGTTTTATAATTATATGAACCACAGGATGCCCATTCTTGACCCTGAGGTCTCCTTTTCATGGGCTGATGACTATCCTGTTCAACTTTTCCTCTTTCCAGTGTACCTGTTTGCCATGCTACCTTCCCTTGATGTGCTGGGAATCGGAGATATTGCAATGGGCAACGAAATGGATGATCCTCTTGAGACCGGCCCATATAAAGGAATGAATCACTATTTCGGTGTTTACGATCAGAGCCTGGATTTCCAGAATAGGTTTTCAAAATATATGGATGAAAAGGGCTTTGGTGTCCATCTCTGGTCTGCCCTGTACAATATTTATGGAACTGTTGTTGAAAATATTCTGGTGAACAGATATCCTGACCTCTTTCTGCTTCAGCGTTCATGCCATTCGTGCCACTATGATAATGGAGATGTTTTTCCCTGTGGAAAATGCAGCAAGTGCCTTGGTGTAAGACTATTCCTGGAATACGCAGGAGGAAATCCGGAAAAAATTCACTACCCTACATCCAGTGACCTCATGGCCTCAGTGAATAAAGAAAAGATGAAACTCGATCCTGAAGAGCTTGCATTTCTCACAGAAGGATTGGAACATGGAAAATATAAGGAAAGCACGCAGATAACTGGCATTCATTTACTTGGAAATGAACGAGTCCCTTTTGAAAATGTGCCAGACAAGTACAGAGATTCATTGAACAGAATTGTGGAATTTTATACGGACGGTAAATGGGTTACAAAGAACAATAAGTGGGAAAAAGTCACTGGGTAAATCCAAATTCCCCATATATTACTTCGATGTCCTGAAGGGTTGCCGCCTTTGAATATGATTCAAGAAGTTCCCTGTTTGTTTCAAGGAATGTGTGACCCCAACTGAATTTTGATATGATATACTCAGCCTGGTCCCTGAACCCCGTGATGTAAAGAGCAGCACAAACCGCCTCAACTGAAGACAGGTAGTTAAATTTCCCATAATTAACAGGATTTGAGGCCATAAGTATGGGCAGCTTTCGTGAGTGTTCAGTTTTGATCTGCTCCAGAAGCATGCCAGATTTCCATGACCCTTCTATTATACATAACCCTCTGCGTTCCAGAAATTTCCTGTCACCTGGCAGGATGATACTGTCACCATCAGCCCTTAAAACTGTATGCCTTTGAATTTCCCTTACATCTATCCTTGTCGCAAGCGAAAAGCGGTTCAGTTTTTTCATTGTGGACTTTTTAGGATCATCCTGAAAGAGGTCTGCATAATATATTGAAATATTTTTCATATTAAATATCTCCACGCGTTCCTCAGGTTCCCTCCCATGAAGTGTATTTAGGGTTATCCACATCTCCAGAAACCCTTATTGCCTTTTCTTCCGTATCATGGCTGAGCACGAGTATCCATGATTCCTTTATGGCCATTGAAAGAAGCTCTTTTTTTACCTGAAACGATTTCAATGGTTCCTGATCAATGGCGGTGATTCTGGATGGCTTCAGGTGAAACGTGGAAGGAAAGAGGTCTCCAGCATAAAGAATCTTTGTACCTCCATTTCTGTAAAATATGGCCATATGCCCTGTTGTGTGTCCACCTGTCATTTTCAGAGTGAAATTGCCCACCCTCGTATCAGTGAAGACGGGAGAAAGGTTTGTTGTGCTTATATCCTGGTTTGCATAGCTTGCCTTTGCCATATCGTTAGGATTCTGAAAATTATTGACCTCTGTAATACTTGCCACTGACCTGCTGCTTGAAAGATCAGTAAATGAATGTCCGGTATGATCGAAATGAAGATGGGTATGAAAAATTGATTCAAACTTTTTTATCCTCTTCTTTTTCATATATGCCTTAAGCTCTTCTGAAGATTCTGCGTTGAACCACTTGCGATAATACTCTGATATTTGCCCTCCAATGCCTCCGTCCAGAAGATAGAACTTGTTATTATCCTCAATTATTGTAAGGTTTGTGTTGAGCTTTATTCTGTAATCAGGTGTTGTGTCATAATATTTTGACCACACGTTTTTTGGGCTTGTTCCAAATATTGCCCCTGGATCCAAAGCGAATGTTCCATCATTTATTACGGCAACTTCTGGTGAGTATTCGGTCATAATGTGTAATAGCGACCTATTCTAAATATTGATTGTTATTGAACTCAGACCTGCACCAAAAATGCATGATTAAGCAAGAGAAGCAGTTTGAGATCGCACCTAAAAATAAAGAAAAATCTGGGTATGCTTTAGAATACTGGAATTTTGTTTTCTACAAACCCATTGGTAAGGTCAAATATATGCTCCAGTTCCTTGTCTGCTATTGCCTCTATGTTTTTCTTATGCTTTGAAGGATCTACATTATCAGCGTATATGACCTGAATACTGGCAACATGGGGGTTGTCTATGCTCCTTCCAATCTGTGAAACTATTCTTACCAGCACTTCTAGTATGTCTCCTCCTTCTTCCTTCACAACCTGAGCTGCAATCTTATTTGACAACACATTGTAGAGTTTTCCAACATGTGTTACAGGATTTTTTCCTGCAGCGGCTTCCATGCTCATTGGTCTGTAAGGTGTTATAATACCATTTACCCTGTTTCCTCGTCCGACTGAACCATCGTCCCCGTTTTCCATAGAGAGACCAGTGACTGTAAGATAATGGCTCGTGATCTTATCTCCATCTTTATCTGCAGTATTAATGAATATTTTGACATCCTCGTCAGAAATTTTTGAAGCATTATCCTCAATGAGCTTTTGAAACTCCTCTTTTATAGAGAAATATTCGGAACTGTCTTTTACAAATTTGTCGACATAAGCTGCTGCAACTGTAAGATTTATTGTTTCATTTTGTCTGTATCCCATGACCTTGACGTCATATCCAATCGCCGGCAATTTCTTCTTCAGATCTCCGTTAATGAAATTTTCTGTGCCTTTTACGAGAAGTTCTGTGTCTGTGAAAGGTGCAAATCCAACTCCGAATGAAGTATCGTTGGCTCTGTGCTTTGACGTGTCGTATACCTCTCTCAAATCAACTGAACCGTGGCCAATTCTTGAATCGATCATTACATCTCCGTCCATATCAAGATGCTTGAAATTTGATGCAAGATAATTCTTAGCAGCTTTAACAGCTACAGCTTTAACAGGAATCCGTTCCCCATCAACTGTTGTGGTTGCTCTGCCGCTCAACAGTATGTAGACTGGATCAAGGACTGCTCCTCCTCCAAATTTCGGAGCAGACTGTCCTCCTACAAGTTCTACCTGATCTGTATTATGATGGAGTATCTTTCCAAAATGTTTTATGTAATATTTACTCAGATCTCTGCTTACTGCCTCAGCAATACCATCAGATACGCTGTCTGGATGTCCAATACCTTTCCTTTCAACTAGTTCAACTGATCTCTTGTTAGTTGGAATCTGGTTGAGTGCCTCAACTGAAATGTTTCGTGCCATGCTATTTTCAAAGCGAAAAGCCCTTATATTTATAAAATGTTTTGTAACATTAATAACTAAATTACATTGACATATATTTGATTACTGTAGGTAATATGTCCTTTAGAGAACTGAGCATAATTAATAGATATCCTTAGCTCGAAGAGAGAACGTGGCATTTGTATGGGATATCATACCTTTTGGCCAGGCTATTAAATAATTGATCAGGGTTGTTAAATATCTTCGTATAACGGTTAAGTAGTGGCCAAATATTCTCCACCTTCTCATGAATTTTTTTTGAGAAGAATAATGCTGTTATCTGGTCGCTGCATGATTGATGGATACCCGAGCTATCTGGCTCACAATAGTAATTTAATCACATCTTCGAACACTTCCTTGTGGTCAAATATTTCAGAACTGTTCAACCTCTTTTCTGATCAGAATTTTTTACCTCTTAGAGGGGTCGAATTTCTCAGTTTATTTAAATGCATAAGACGCCGTTTAGAGAGGGGGTCCAGGAATTCAGCTTGATTCATTGCCTCTTTTATGTATGGTTGTTTTATCAATATAGTTCAATCCCGGAAAATGCTTTTTTGTAGATTGCAAATATGATTTCACAATATTTTAAACCTTAACACCGGCAAATTTAGGGAATAATTCCATGCAATGACTTATTTCTCTTCTCATTTCAGCGCTTTGATGACAGAAATGTTTATTTGTATATATTCCCTATAGGGTATTATGGAAGAATGGGTCATGGAACTTCTTGAATCAGAAAGATCAAAAAGAGGAGTGCCTTTGGAAGCCAAATCTCTCAATGGAAATTACTATCTCTACCGATCCACTACAAAGTATGACAGAAAATCAAAGAAATCAAGAAAGGTGTCTGAATACATAGGAAGAATGACTCCCAGTGGTGTGGTTGAGAGATCTGTGAAACAAAGATCTGTATATGAATATGGCAATTCTGCACTCATACGATCACTCACAGGTGATCTTATGAACAAGCTGAAGAAACATTTCCCTGATTCATGGAATGATATATACGCACTGGCAGTAACACGCCTTCTGGATCCTGTACCCATGCGATCCGTAAAGGAGAGATGGGATAAGTTATACATGTCAAGGGATATGGATGCGCACATATCTCCCGATTCCCTATCTCACATTCTCAGAGATATGGGTATGAATCAGGATGCACAGGATTCACTGTTCGCTGATCTCATGATCGAATCCAGGAAACTGGCATTCGATCTGTCCAGCATCTTCTCCCGATCAGAAACAGTCAACCTATCAGCAAGAGGTCATAATCATGAACACATGTACCTGAAACAGATCAACATGGCACTCATATTCGACATGGAACATTACATGCCTGTATGCCTCAGACCTGTGGAGGGATCTGTGAAGGATGTGAAAGCACTCAGAAACACACTGGAGATCATGAATTTCCACGGCATTCTGGTCATGGACAGAGGATTCACATCCCATGATCTGTCAGAGATCATGGATAAAAGGATGAAATTCCTCATGCCTCTGAGAAGAAACCAGGAGGAAGCTGATTATAACATGCATTTAGGATCCACATTCATGTACCGTAACAGAGGCATACTATGCGGTTTTTCATCTGTTGAATCTCACAGAATATACATGTTTTACGATCCCTTGCTTGCAGGTGAGGAGGCATCCACATTCATATCCCTCATATCCAATGGTAAAAGAAACCAGTCACAGTATGATATGGAATCATGCAAATTCGGCAAGATCGCCGTATTGAGCAATATCAATGATGATCCTGAACAGATATATCTCATGTACAAGCAGCGGGAAGAGATAGAGCAGGCATTCGATGCCATGAAGAATGAGATGGAGAATGACAGATCCTACCTGAGGGATGATGAATCCCTCAGGGGATACTTCTTCATCTCCTTCCTTTCGCTCTATATGTATTACACAATCTTTGTGCTCATAAGGGCTGCTGATCTCACCTCAAAATATTCGGTGAAGGATGTACTGCTGAGATTCTCCAGAGTGTACAGGATAACAGGAGAGAGGAAAGAATACAACAGTGAAGTACCGGCAAGTGTGGAAAACCTTGATAAGAAACTGGGGACAAACCTATTCCCTAAAAATTAGGTTGTTAAGGATATAA
>JAJZAR010000050.1 GCA_021799315.1 Thermoplasmata archaeon
GGCCATAAGAAGGTGTACCGACCTTCCTCTCGAAGCGCATATGATGATAACAGACCCACTCAAATACTGGAAAAAATTTTCTGAAGCAGGCGCAGACATAATGTTATTCCATTACGAGTCACCTGCTCCACTGAAAAAATGTTTTGCCGATGTGAAAGGAGAAGGTAAAGAATACGGTATCGTGATCAATCCTGAGACCGCATTCAGCGAGGTAAAAGATCTACTTTGTGGGGCTTCAATGTTGGTCATTATGAGCGTTCACCCCGGCTTCTCCGGGCAGAGTTTCATTGAGGGGAGCCTGGCAAAAGTCAGAGAGGCAAGACAATTCATTGACGAAAATAGATTGAAAGTGAAGATAGAAGTTGATGGAGGTATAAATAATAAAACTGCCGGACCTGCAGCCAGGGAAGGAGCTCATATTCTTGTTTCAGCATCATACATTTTTGGTGGTGAAATTGCGGAGAGGATAAAGGAACTGAAAACAATCAGTTCAGTTGATTTTAAGTAAGACCCTACCTTCCCTGCTTCCTGAGAAATATTCCATAGCCTTACCAATTTCTTCCAATGGGAAGACCTTATCAACCTTCACTCTCAATTGATTTTTCTCCGTAATGTCGATAATTTCCTTGAAGTCTTTTCTGCTTCCTCCAGTAGACCCTATGATCTTCAGTTCTTTTGTGTATATGGAACCAATATGCAATGTGGAAGTTGGACCATTCAACACACCAAAGGTTACCATTCTACCTCTTCTCTTCATGTGCTTGAGGCTATCTCCAAAAAATTCACCACCCAGCGGGTTAACAAGGACATCAGCATTAAGATTTTCTGGCAAGTTGTCCATTGTATAAGTCTGATCTGCACCAAACTCCATAAGATATTTCTTCCGTGTGATTGCGGTAACATTCATACCCATTATGCGTCCCAACTGAACAGAAAATAAGCCTGTGTTTCCAGACGCGCCGTAGACAACGAGGTGTTCTCCACATCTGGCTTCAGATTCTTTCAGTGCATGATAAGCGGTGAGTGCATCAATAGGCAAGGATACAGCAACATAATCTGAAATAGTGTCTGGAATGCCAAAAACATTCTCCTCTTTTACAGATATTTCCTCTGCATAGCCGCCATTGCTTACAACACCGTATATTCCTCCATTGGGGCACAGATACTCCCTTCCAGAAACACAATATTCACATGTCCCATCGTAAATTCTGTTGTAAATAACTACCCTATCACCCTTCCTTATGTTTTTTCCATCTTCCAGGGAGGTGCCCATAATTTCTGAACCTGGAACGTGAGGCATGGGGTTCACGCCGTAGAGCAATTTTCCGCCAACCACATTATATTCCAGCGGATTTATTCCTGCCAACTCAGGCTTAACTCTAATGTATCCTTTCTGAGTCTTAGGAGGTTCAACTTCTTTAACCTTTAAATTTTCCAGGCCAAAGTTGTCTATAACTGCTGCCTTCATGGCTCATTATTATCTGTCCCTATTTTAATGTAACATCATGGCATGAAATTGAAAGTTGGTGTCAGGATATGAATCGAGGGAAAGCTCAGTCTATCACGGTTATTGTTTGCATTTAGAATGGATAATGAGTATATACCAAATCCTGATATCCATAGAGGCATTGAACTCTATGAAACCACTTGAAGTTGAAAGGCCTTGGATTAAATCCGGATACGGAAAGAAAACTCTGGCTATTATAGTGATCATCCTCATTGCAACGCTTGGGATTCTGTCTGCCTTTGATTTTTATAGTGGAACAACTGTAAACATTCAGGCTGTTAATGTAAATGTCACTGAATCAGGCCATAAAGCATGGAATTTTTCATTTGCCTATGGAAAGTTCACATATGGGGGGCGATCCAATGTTCCCATACAGATTGTGATGACAAAACAGATATCTGACTACATAACGGAAAACAAAATAAGAGCTTATAACACGACTGTAAATACTGCTGGCTTTAGCTACATACCGAACATTTCAACATTCACAAATAATTCTGGAATAATGGAAACTATTGTCCATATTGTAACCCCAGATCATGATTATTTTGGTTCCCTTAACATTACTCTGGAACTCACGGGATAAGCATTCCCCCTGAATAATGAAGCTCATAAACTATATCTTGTTCCGATTCTATGGACTCGTAACCTATAAAGTGATCCAGGTCGCCCTCAAAAACGTTCTTGTATTCGAACTGCCCATTGCTGAAGTAGTCCTTGCCCCTCAGAGGCATCTGTGGATCACACTCTCTCAGGCACAGTTTCAGAAAATTATAAATCTCAGAGGGGTCCATGGAATCCTCCGTTATGCCACCTGAATACACAGAGGTCCATTGGGGAACGTTTTTCTCAAGCACAATTTCCTGGCCTGCAAAGTAAGTAAATCCAATATATGTATCCACATAGGTCAAATTTTCTCTTTTTCTGGTAAAAGTTTTTGAACCGCTGATCCGCCCTGCTTTGTAGTTCGTATCTTCTCCTGCATATCCTTCCATCTTTGATTCAAACAGAAATGGTTTCAGCGTTTCAACATCCATCCTCGGAGGAATCATAACAAAGGTTTAGCATTTTGTATTTTCATGTCTTATTTTTGTGAAAGCAGGAGACCTGTTATCTCGCTAAACTACCAAAAAGTCCCTTAACCATCTCAAACAAGTCCATGGAATGAGTATAAGAAAGTGATGGTGTTGAATACCTCTGTGGAGCAAATCTTATTATCTAATCAGCTTCAAGCCTTTATTCGAGTATTTCAACTGCACATGTTGTATTGATTATAATCAGTTCTCTTCCACCAATGTTTATTCCTCTCTTTGATACAGCATAATTGATTTTCTTGATTGTTCTGAAGTGAAGGAGATTCTCTCCTGGCAATGGAAATTGGAAACAGCTCAAGCACATTTTCTAGAATCCCATTTGTGTTCGATCCTGAAGTCGGAATTACTATCACTCAATTCGCTTACCATTTCATTAATTTTTTCCTGTATCTCCTTAATAATGTACATTGAGAAAGGATTCCTCGATATAGTATCCAGTAAGACATTTGGGTTCTGGTCGTTGCTTACACCAGCCATCTTCTCCAGTACCTTCTTTGATCTGGTTTTTAACTCAGTATCACAGTTTATCAGGTTGGCTAGTATGGAAATCAAGTAGGGTGCCACCTGCACCTTCGCCACCAGAGCATCATGCTCCGATGCAGTCGTTTCTATAATGTTGAACCCTGGAAATAACTGTTTTACCAGATCTACGGATCCAGAGAAAGAAATATCCTTAATAAAAACAATATTTCTTAACTCAACGTCAAGAAAGGATCTTGGTCCAAATAAGGGGTGTATACTTATGATTCTGCCTCTGAATGGAATCATGGGGGTTTTAATTGAAGTCACTTCAATACATGTTACATTTTCAGAAAACTTTTGAATGTATTCTACCGCAGAAAGGAATGGAACCGCTAAAATAAAAAGATCTACTTTCTTAGCAACCTGATCGACAATACTTATATTGTGGAGATCGACCTCAATGATGGTATTGGAACCCTTTGAGAGAATTTCACAGAGTGTTTGCCCCATCCTTCCCTTGCTTCCGATAATCCCAATGTTCATTCCTGCACCTCAATCATAATCCTCTTAGGTGACCTCATACTATCCGGTCTTTCATCCTCATCATTCTGGTTTCCCTTTGTGATAGTAAGTGCAGAGGATTTACCCTGATAACGTATGGATATCCATAGATCAAAAGAATCACAGCTTTCCTCTATTACATGCGCCCCCACCATAACTGCACCCTTAACAAAAGGGATATCAACATATGAGGGCATAAACAGCTTGTCGCCAGGGGAGCAAATTGTTGCAGCCAATACTTCCTGTAACTTATCTGTATTCCTCCCCGAATCACATTCAAATGATTCATCAACCAGCGACTCAGAAAGAATTGTAAGCTCAAATAACAGGTTTAGAAACCTTTCCTCAATTGGGTCACTTATTCCAAGTGTCTCAAGAACCTTAAGCTCCTGAAGTCTGTTTCGTATCTTTGCGTCGCCTGATTTCTTAACTTCGCCAATCTCCTTCGCAATTATCATTCTCTTTCTAAACAGGGAGAGAAGGTCCTTGCTGTTTTCTATCAAATTAGATCTTAAAGCTTGCAGTTTTGATGTAATATCGGTTTTATCGCCAATAAAATAAACCACTTCGTAAATCATCCATAATGCGTGATAATGTCACGCATTATAAACTTTTTGCATTAATGACATAGGCGAATTTTAACTGGTATTTTTGGCATAAAAGTAAGATAGATTAGTCCATAACATATGGTCGTAAGATTGCTTCCAAGATTCTGATGAGCACAAAACAGAGTCTTATTGCAACATGAAGTTAGTCATGTACTGACCTGTATATTAAAGACCTCTTTGTGATCTTGAACTCGAAACCTCAATATTTCCTTGGAATTGCATCCATGGGCATCTTGAAGAGGTGAGACTCATGGAACTGACGATGCTGATGGTCAGTTAGATCCGCATAGTTAACACTTCTTTTTATGATGGCATAACCGGAGAAGTTGGAATAAAGAGTTGGCAGCGGATTGTTTTTCACTAAGTTGCGCAGATTTTTGGTAACACTAATTGAAGGCAGCACGCTAAATTCTAGACCCACACTGATTGAGAGTGAAATTTCATTATGGTTTAGATCTTTTCTGGAATTCATGAAACTTGATTATTAGGTTATTCTCTAGGCACAGCTACAAAGCTTTAGTCAAGGAAATTTAGGGAAAATGTATACAACTCTTGAAATGACAAAATTAAATGTCAGTATTTGGCGTAACATTTTTCCCAATCACAAATCTATTACTGTTTAATTGAACCTCAATAGGTGGCATTGCGAGTGCCCTGAAATTCTTTTTATTACTTCAAGCATGGGATATGTGGACTCTGATCCACTACACTCACAGAATTATAGTTTTAGTTCTGAATCACGTTTTGGAGTTCTGCGAGCAATTCCTTTTCAACATGATCTGTCCATGCAATCTCAGGAATATCAATAAAGATGAATATTTCAGACAGCAACAGTACTTCCAGAGCTGTAACACCGAGGTTTTGAAGAATTTTTCCCACGCCCACGTTGACTCTTAACTGATCTGGCTCTGATGTGAAAACGAAGGTTATTGCCCTGTTTGCAGATATAATGTCTCTTAAGAAGCCTGCCTTCTGTGCCTGAAGTACGCCTTTGTCTCCATTAACATTGCTCTGAACTCTCCATCCCTGATTTGTCAGAGCATTGGAAAAATCTCTTACTGTCTGGTCTAATGGCTTTTGAGTTGGATAAACTCGCTCTTTTTTGAATATCTCCATGTATGCATTATTGAAATATGTTATATAAGTTATTATCACATAATTGTTCCAAATAACCAAAAAGGACCTCTGAGTTGAAAAGATAGAGTTTCTTACATCGCCGGAATTCACGCTTTCAAACTTAATGGCGACCAAATATTTTATTACTGATTCACCATGAAGATCAATGGAAAACATCAATTTTGAGGTTATAGACCAGAAGGTTAAGGAATATGCAAAGAGAGAAACGCGAAAGTTTTATGACATTACCAACAATGAATTCAATAATATTAGAAATAACATCAAGAAAATCCTTTACGAAAAAAAGGTGCGGATGGCTGAAATCTCAGAATGGGGCGGAGTTTTTGTCACGGTTGAGAACGGAGAATCAAAGGTTATAGTAAACTGGAAAGAAATATACTCCACGGAAAAACTAATAACATGGATTAAGGTTCATGATAAAGAGCAGAAACTCGCTTTTTTTGAAACGTCTGGTTCAGATTACGGAACTCTGAGAATATGGAACAATGGTGAATTTATTAATAAAGACGAAGGCTGGTTCCATGATTATGTGTTTGCATCCAGCGAATATGTGGTGAAGGAAGTCAGAAGTGAATCCATAACAGATGAAAATTCTGGTGTGCCGGCGGTATACAGAGGAGAAGAGAAAGTTTTCTGGAAAGCCATAAAGCAGGGCATGGGTGTTAGTGTCAAGGTATACTCCGGCAATATATTTCTTGTCGTTGGCAACGAACAGGAATCAACACTCTTTCAGGGAAAGGTGGATGACCCTGTGACATGGAAAGAAAGTGCACACTATGATCAACTGATCAGAGTTATCGGCTACAGAGATGAAAAGCCCATTATTTTTATTGAGAAGGATTATGGGATCATAGCCACAGGTTCGGCCGAATATACGCTAGAGGCACCCATTGAAGATGTGGCGGTGGTTGCAGAGGGATTTCTCTTGATGGAAATGAAAGATGCCAAGATATCACCTTCACTATATGGCTGGAACATGAAGAAGATAAAAACCTATAATCTACAGGAACCCAGTGGTCTGATCTATATGGCATCTGACAGTAAACGAGCCGTTTGTGTCTTCACATCCTTTTCTTCAACCTATGCAGTATACCTTTATGAGAACGAAGAGATGAAAATTCAGGAAAATAACAAAGTTGTTGAAACAATTGTTGAAGAGCATGAGGTTTTTTACAACGGAATAAGAGTCCATTATTTTCAAATGAATGCGAGAGAACAGACAAAAAATACCCTGGTGTACGGATATGGTGGATTCAATATACCCCTAACTCCTTCTTTTAACAACCTATTTTCCTACCTTATTCAGAACGGCATAAATGTTGTTGTTTGTAACCTGCCAGGAGGATCGGAATATGGAGAAAGCTGGCACAAACTTGGGATGAGAGAAAATAAGGGGAATGTTTATGGCTCTTTCCAGAGTGTCATAAAAAAGTTGCACGCCGACGGTCACAGAGTTATATGTTATGGAGTGAGTAATGGAGGTCTGCTTTCGTCCTACACACTTGCAAAAATACCCGACATTCTAACTGGAGCTGTGATAGGAAATCCCGTTATTGATCTGCTTAAATTTCATAAGCTTCTTGCAGGCATGTACTGGGTCAGTGAATATGGTAATCCGGATGACCCAGAGGACGCTAAGTTCATGAAGAATTTCTCTTCTATGCATGTGCTGGAACGAAGAAATTATCCACCTAGCCTCGTATATACAAGAATAAATGATGATAGAGTTCACCCCTATCATGCACTGGCATTTCATGAAAAGATGAATGAATTCGGTGCCACCTCATACATAATGATTGGTGAAGGCGGACATCTTGGAGCAACAGTTGAGGAAATGACCGATGAGACTGCCAGAATTGCCAGTTTCATTAATCTAACATTTGAGGGAAAGATAGAGTAATCGCTAAATTATACAATCCTTTAGTTGAAACTTGAAAGAATTACAATTTTCCAGGCTATGCAGAAGATTCATATGGATGTGCCTGAATATTAAATTCTCCTGGCGGTCAGCCTTCCGTGGCGGCTCCTGATCAGTCATAGGAGCCGCCGGAGGATAAAAATAGATAACCAGAAAAGGCGTATTGATCGTATGAATAGTTTTGTGGATGGTGTAAACAGTGGAGAGCATGCTATATTAAGTCTACTCTCTGTCGATTTTCATGATGTGATGCATAGCTACCGCTGATTATTACTGTTTGCCCTCTATTGCTTTATATTTTCTACTCTGTTTTTGTTTTGAATCTCTCTGGTACTTCAAAGGGTTTATTGTTATTCAGAACAGAGAATATGATATTGATATGACACATCTTCCTTGACGATGCTACAAGTGCCTTCTTCTTTCCATTTCCTTCTTGGCGCACTATCATCAGCAAATTTGACTTTATTGTACTGAACATAGGTCGGCATATTAACAGCACCTATCGATCCGGTAATCCCTAAGAGAATATTTTCGCAGGGATATTTTCCTTGTCCAATTTTTTCAGTCCTATTTTCCATTTTCTTTTAGCATCATCTTAGTCCTGCAGTTTGAAATCTCCAATTTCTCTGGCTATCCATATCACCAATAGCATAGCTGCACTTATTATGGCCATAAGATAGAATGCCCAGTCAAGGGAAATGAACTGAATTGCTGCACCAAGTATAAGGGAAGAAAGTACTGCTGGGAATAGTGCAATCGTTTTGTGCGCACCGCCTACCTGAAGCATGTAGTTCTTTGGGATTGCTTTGTAAAAAACTGTGCTGTGTATCACACCTTCTATTTGAGATGCAAACATTAATAGGAAAAAATCCGGTATTAGATAAATGTACGATGGACTGAATGGAATAAATAACACAATCGGCACATATGTTAATGTAAGCAGTCCAATTATTTTCCTTGGATTTCCCTTTATCCTATCTGCAAATTTACTTCCAAAGACACCTCCAACCATGGCTCCCACAAGCAACACAGTCAGGATCAATGGAGAGCCACCGTATCTGAATTTGACAAGCACCTCCGTAACCATGATAGTTCCTCCAAATGCAAGACTTACCAATAGGGAATATGTCATCAGATACCTCAGAGCCTTGTTTTTCCATATGAATAAAAGACCCTCCCTGAAAGAATGGGGATCATCTTCTGGTGTTCCTTCCGTTTCAGATTTGGGTTTTATGAATGCGCTGATAACTGCTGAGATTGCAAATCCAGATATGAGGACAGGAAAGGCATAATCTGTACCTATCGCTATAAATGAACCAGCAAGAATGTAACTTATGAGTATGACAATCATACTTAAAAACCGAATCAGAGAGAAGCCTTTCTGATACTGATCCTCGTCAAGAAACTCCTTGATACAGTAATCGCCTATCTCTTCACTTACATCCGTTGTCCAAGATGTGAGAAAGTATCCAATTAATAGGGCTACTATCTCGTATAAGTGATTTCCAGTCAGAAATACCATAAATATGAACAGCAGAATGAGTGCTCTGGATCCTATGGACAAAACATAAAAGGTCTTCCTTCTCTTCACTCTCGTAAGATAATATCCAAGCAGAAAGCTAAAGGCAAGGGGCAGGTTGGACATGGCAAGTTCAAGACCTGTTAAGAACGAGGAATTTGTTATAGAGAGAATAATCCATGGGAATAAAATAAGCATCATGTAGGCTGAAATACTATCAACGTTTGCCGCTGCAACATCGAGCTTGAAGTTCCGTGAGTAAGGCTTATCGAACATCTTTATCAACGAAAGGTTATTTTATCTCCATTTGTCTGTAAGCATAAGGACACGCCAATTCATGTCTGTCTCCACTGAACTGTCCCCTGACCCAGTATCTTAATTTTTCCTGATCAATATGCATTTTCCCGTCTTCTGTTATTCTTCCAATGGTATTTTTTGGATCATAAAGTGCTACAGTGCACTTTCCTATTTCTCCTGTTGATCGGATTATGTATGATTTGAATGAAGCTGCATAACAAACCGGTATCTGAGAGGGGGATAACTCAAACAAATTAAGAACTATATTTCTGGCATAATTTCGAAGTGCCGTAACTAACGCATCACTTTCCTCTTCATCATCTATCACTGGAAGAGTGGGGTCGTTGTCACTTCCGAGTCTTTCCAGACTTCTTATGAACAGTGAAAACCTTCTGTCATCTTTGAAGTCTATTGATATTCTTGTAATTAAGGATTCCAGACTATCATAATTGTTCTCATTTACATGCAGTCTGATGACTATGTTCCCTTGAAGATGACTTTTGTGAAATTCAAGGAGATTATTGTATATAATGTTAAACGTAGATGTATCTCTTCGTGTAACCCTGTACTTATCATGCATATCTGAATCACCATCAAATGAAACCTGATAATCTGTAATGCCCAACTTGATGAGTTGTTCCTGTCTTGATTGGGTAAATAAGGATGCGTTCGTGGTCATACTGGACTTTAGGGAAAAACCATTCTCCTGAGAGCATTGTGTTGCGAAACTTATCAAATTCTGAATAATATCAAACGCCAACAAAGGTTCTCCTCCGAACCAATCTAAGTGCAGTGTTTTTAATTCTTTGCCTCGCTTTATTATCAAATTCTTTATTCCGTTAATGACATCCTTTCGCATCCTACCTATTTCAAAATGTTCGTAGCAATATTTACATCGAAAATTGCATTCTTCTGTGGGAAAAATAATTAATTT
>JAJZAR010000051.1 GCA_021799315.1 Thermoplasmata archaeon
CATCTCCATAGCCCTTCATTTTCTTGTATATCTGTCCTAATCTTTTTTGATCTGTTATATCATAGGATACCAAATATTTTCTTCTCATGTTTCACCTGGTTGTAAAAACTGGATAATGTTTTATTTCCCCGTTTAGGTACCTAGCAAGCATTCTTGCCTGAACCTCAAAAACTCTTCTATAGCTAACAGAATATTTGAACAGTGGATGACTGATTAGGTCATCAAGCCTTCTTTCATATGCCCTTATTGTTTTTTTCCTCCCATTAGATGTTAAGGCAACTGAATTCCCCCTCCGAATAAAGTCATCCTTGTTTATTTCGTTGCTATTAAGTGCTGTAATTACAACAGAGTCACAGATTATTGGTCTGAACTCTTCCATCAAATCCAATGCAAGTGCAGGTTTTCCATATTTTGGTTTGTGCAAAAATCCCAGATAAGGATCAAATCCAACAGTTGCTGCAATAATAGTCATGTCCTTTGCAAGAATAGAGTATAGATAAGAAAGAATTGCGTTTACTGGATCCTTCGGTGGTCTCCTATTTCTGCTATTAAAATTGAAATCTGCATGATTTTCAGAACTCTTTAACATTTTAGTGAAATTACTGAAATAAATTCTGGCAGCAAGTCCCTCTATTCCCAGTAGTTCACCCAAATTCTTCGATGTTAAAATTTTTCTTGAGAGTTCACTTAAATTTTCAAGTGTTTCAGATTTGATATCCTTTCCGTTTCTTCTAAGCATTGTTCTAGAATTCTTTATTTTTCCTGTAATGAATCCTTTTGCAATTTCTAGTGACTTTTCATTCTGCGATGCTGTATCGAACTGTTTTATTCTGAGATCTATATTGTTGCCAGAGATTCCATTTGTCATACCTGTAAACCATCCACCTGATGAAAAATAGCATATAGGAATGTTCCTGTTACATAGCTCTTTTATTGCCTGCGTTGAAATCTGGACATTGCCAAATATGGACACACTTGAAATTTCCATTATTCTGTAACTTCCGATTGTTACATTATCCTTTTTGGCTACCAGTTCCTCTCCCTTTTTAGATATATAAGCTCCCTGTTCCCCTACATAGAATGGATAACTATCCGATCTTGCTGGAAATAATCTCCTTATTTCATCTCCCGATTTTTCAGATTTTTCCATTTTTAAGGAAAGTGTTTCATCTGGCAGGCAGATTGAAACTAAGGAGCATTTAATGCACTTTGGACTATCTACTAGTGGATCAGGTATAATTTTTTTAGTTTTAAGATCTCTTGCCTGTTTTATAATATTTTTTGCCCACTCAATTGTAGCATCATCTATTTTGAGATTTATTTTTTTATTAGATTCTGCATAATATACTGTGGCCTCGCTGCATTTGTAACCGTTTTCAATAAGTATCATTGCTTGGACGGTCACTTGTAATTTATCTGAATCCCAAATTCCACCATTGCTTTCGTTCGGTCTCCCTTTTTTATATTCCACAGGCCTGACCTCTCCTCCATTTCCTTCGATCAGATCAATCTTTGCAACTATTTGTTCGATCTCGGAGGATAATGTAACTGATGTTGCATGTATTCTATCATTTGCATTGCTAAATTGGTCGGAATCTGGTAATTCACCACTCTCTTTATCAACTCTCTGGTGTTTAATTCTTCCCTCTATTGTGTCAGAAGAATCTTCGAAATATCCCTCTACGTATTCAAGATAAAATAATCTAGGACAGTATACAAATTCATTTATCATTCTGAGGGGTATGTAGTCTATATTTTCCTCTTCATTACTCCCTGTCACCTTCCATTACCTCCTTAACCGGCATGAATGTACCAAGTCCAAAATGGGCTCCATATCCTACAGAGAAAGGGCCAGGAACATAATCTTCAAAAACAACTTCAAATCCGTATCCCAGATTAACTGGATCATTTTTTCTATTTCTTCTAAAATCTAGCCAGTAATAACTGTGACCATTTTTTGATGATTTATTTAGAAGCTTAAATGATACTGGTTTTGGTAATCCATGATTTGCAAATTCATGGTTCAGTTCATTGCATAACCACTGATAATAATCACCCCTTCCTTTTCTATAATGCCTTGTTAATACCACAGGGGTGATACTTTTGAATCTTTTTGATTTCTGTATGACACTTATTTCGTTATCTTCGCCCCACTCTTCCGGAATGAGTTTAATATCTGGTCTTCCATTTGATTGCCAGATGGATCTTGTGCGATCGAGCGCGAGCAGTTCCTTCTGTGTGAAATATTCTTTGTTTCTTATTAATATATGACTTATTCGTCCATTATTATTCAGATCAAGGGGAAGGATAAAAATATGCCTATGGCCCTTAGAAATAGAACCATCAGGATTTATTCCGCTTAAATTTACTGATCTACCATTATTAGACATTTTTCCATAAATGCCATTAATTTTCTTATGTATTCTTTCTGCTATGATTAATGAATCTGTTGCCATTGGTGGAACCTTGGAATCTATTGAATAAAGAAAATTTTTAACTTTAAGTCTTCCTGCCAACGACTTTTTGCTTTTGTCTTCTTTTATTTCTGGATTTTCAATTAAGTAATATGTAAATTCCAATGCATATGGCGAACTTATTCCCTTATAAATTATATCAGAAGTTTTAAGCATTAGTGCATCAAACCACTCAGTTTTTTCATATTTATAATTTTTTTTCGCGATTGGAATTGCAACCTTGACTTTTTCCTTGTTACCATCAAAGTAATTTAAATCTTGTAAAGGCTCAACATTTATTTTGTCTCCAAATTCTTTAAAATCCTTTAGAGTTTCAATTTTAACCCATGAATCGCTTCTGCCCAGGTAATTTATTAGTGATAATATCTCTTCCAATTTTTGCACTTCTATTTCTGTAAATTCTACGTTCTTCCAGATAACATATATTTGATCCTCAGGATTGATACTTATAAAGCCATCATATATAAGCTGCTTTTTAGTGATCTCTTTTGAATTTTGACTCATATAACTGAGTATTACTCCTTCAGTGAACCTGGGTGTACTAAATAGCGGAGGGTTTTCAGATAATTTTTCAATTATCGTTTGCAGGATATCAATATCCCAGGATGGGCGCTTTCTAAGCCATGAATCAATGATTGCTCTTACTATTCTATACGGCGATGGAGGGAATTCTGGGATGCCCTCATTGACGTTTCTCCCCCAGGGGGTAGAATGGTATCTACCTGATAATAGTGTTATTTTGAAGGCTATCATAAAGCATCATTTATTCATCTTCTAATGTATCATCTTCATTTTCTTTATCTATATTCTCCTCGCTATTATTTGGCTTTTCCCCCTCTTTTTTCCATTTTGCCTTGACCTGCAGTTTTGTAACAGGAGGAGTGCTGAAACTATGTTCACATTTTTTGATGAGGTCGCTGAGGATTTCCATTATTTCTTTTTCCTCTGGAAATTCTACATATTCGTCTTTTTCTATATTAAATACAATATTGCTATCAACCATCAGATCGCATGCAGTCCTAAGTCTGAGAGAACTGTCAAGAAATTTTCTTATCTTCAACATACAGAGAAAGAACACCAACTTTGTCTCATTCTCTCCAAGCTCATAACTTTTCAGAAGAGACGTATCTATATTGAAATAGGCATTTATACTCTCTGCAGTAAACTCAGTCCTGTGATAGGGTACGTTTCCATACACATCTTTTGTAATTTCATTTGTCCTCAGTTTTCCTGTTGGGTCTATTGGATTATTTTTAACCCCTCCAGTGGAAACTTCCCTTATATTTTCAGCTTCTATAAAAGAGCTTAGAATTCTTGGTAGTTTTAACCTGCCATCTTCAAGATTTGCCATAAAAACTCCGTGAATTAAGGAATTAACATCGTATTTAAAGACTGCCTTTGCCACCTTTTTCCAGTTCATAGGCTGACCTTTGAAATACGAGGCTTCCTTCTTTAATTCTTCCCTGAAGTTTTTATCTGATATTATGTAAGGCGAGTTCATTCTATGTGCCTCGATGAGAGATGATGTAAATTTTAACTCTCCATCAGCTGACAGTTCAGATACTATATATGAAATTCCCTTCAGACTTTCTATCACATTGTATCCATCTGCACCAATTATAGTTGATTCGAGCCGATTGGCCATGGATTGGGCGCTTTCTACTAGAACCATCCTTGTTCCGTCTGGTCTTTGAAACTCAGCTGCACCTATTTCTGGAAACCCTGTTGGCTGAAACCTATCACCTTGTGTTGGCTTGAGCTTAACATCCATTAACAGCCTTGGCTCTTCAATCAATATTTTATAATCGAATTTTTTATTTATCATTGACCTCAACTTTCCTTAAAACCATACTCTTTAACTCCTTAAAATCTTTTTCCCTTAATGGAAATAGTAGAGAAGCCACATACCTTTTATCCATAGGCTTATCATTATCTATCTTTATAGGAAATACGTTTTGTTTCAACATCTGAATATTCACCAATCTAAATGTTTCTCTAGATTTGCCGGATAAGAGCAGATTTATCAGATTCCTGTCTGGATTAAAACTAACCTTTGAGTTTTGAGAAAATTGCTCCGGAGAAAGATATAGCCTTACCAATGCCCAGAGCCTATCTATTGGATAATCAAAGGATGAGTTTATTGAAATATAGTCATTCATTTCCATTATGTTTTGTGATGACTTGTTATCGTCCCATCTAATTAATGAAAATGCAAACAATA
The DNA here is from genome assembly GCA_021799315.1 of Thermoplasmata archaeon. Taxonomy (GTDB): domain Archaea; phylum Thermoplasmatota; class Thermoplasmata; order Thermoplasmatales; family Thermoplasmataceae; genus Cuniculiplasma. The sequence goes on from JAJZAR010000051.1 coordinate 4,696, forward strand.
GTTCTTCAATGCATCTTTCATCTATTTCGCCATTTATAAATTTCATCACATCATTAAGACTTAATTTGATCCTAGAAAAGAAGGGGAAAGTAGAATTTTTGTTTGATTGAGCCTCGGTCAATCTCTTTATTAGTGTATTTATCAATTTTTCTGTAAGGTTAGCTCCAGTCCACGAAAACTGACCTATATTATCATCCCATTTTCTGTCATCCTGAAGACTTGTCCCTTCAATATTTGACCGAAATGAACCAACCTTTTCTGTTCTCCCTATTGAAGAAAGGGAAAGAGCTATCCTAAACTCGCTACTCTTATCATCGGATTTATTTATCCAGTTTGTACTCAGTCCAAACAATGGCCTGAGTTTCTGCCCTCCCTTATTTTCATATTTACCCCTAACTCTGGAAAAAGACATTTCTGCCCTTCCAATGGCCCTTAGCAATCGTACAGCAGTTAGAGGATTCCCGTTATTTAGAAGATCATATGTGGATTCATACATATTTCTTTTTATGGATTCATATATTTGAGGCAGGGTTTTTCCCGTCCCCTGAATTACTTTCAGATTTTGTTCAAATGTCCGATATACTAAGTCCAGATCTTCAATTAAATTTACATATTTGCTATATTTAACTCTATGCAGGCCAGATGGCAACGCTATATATGACTGACCCCTTCTTACAAGAAAACAATATCTCAGGAATCCAGTTATGCCCCTATCCACTCCTAGGGAATTTATGGCTTGAAAGAAGTCCAGTCCCTTTTTCACAACTTTTCCCCTCAAGGCTACCCTTCCTTCCTTGAATAGCGACTTTAGTTCGTCCGCGTATGCATAGTTATTCCATATTGGTGCCCATATTTCCAACGATTTCTTGAAATCCGAAACGTTTGAAGACTCATATCCGTAAGGAGAGTATGAGACAGTGAATGGTGTAACGATTTTTGTTTCTCTAACGGCATTCCTTCTTCCTATGGAATTGCTCCAGATAAGAATTCCTTCCATCATAAGAATAATGTCCCATGGATTTATTTTAACGATTTTTGTTTCTATTTCATTACCCTGATTGAAACCTCCAGCTTTTCCTGGATCAAATTTACCAACGGCCGATTCCTGTAATTTATCGGTTAAGTCTCCAAATAGTGAATTTCTCAGTAATTCAGTACTTGAATTTGTCTTGTTTACAAACACCTTAGTTAGAGAAGCTATAAACAGACTTGAGTAATCCAACCTACCTTCATTTCCACCGCTACCAGACAACGGAGGGAAAACAGGTTTCCCTTCCGCGTTGACGAGTATGGATGCATCGATCCACTCTAGATACCTTTCATTTATAGTATCCCTTAATTTTGTCACAATTTTACTTTTGTATTCATCCCTCATAATTTGATAAAAATCATTATTCAATTTTCCAATCTCTTTAATTTCTGACTTTAACTTAGAATTTCCAACCGCACTTAAAGTTTCTATGCTCTCTTTATCTATTTTGTCTGAATTCTCTAATTCTGTAATTATTTTCCCCTTAAGTTTCTTTATCTTTTCTATTTCCTTGTTTTTCCCTTTCTCAGTGAACTTTTCAATTAAGTCCTCTAGAGTTAGGGGTGAACCAAAAATCTCTGGAAATGATTTTCCAAGTGTTTCTTTAATCAACTTGTAGGTAGAAATGAAGTCACAAAATCTTTTATCTCCGAGATTTAAAATTTTATTTATGTTTTCTTTTGCTTCAGAGTCATTAGGATAAAAGCCACTTCCACCGTTCCAAGGAGACATTATTGGGGACGGGCTATATTCTTCTGAAAAAAATCTAATTAATTCATCTTGCTCACACTTAGTTTTTATTACTAAGTGATTATTCTCCCACTTGCACATTACTTCTTCATCTTTCTGCTCAGAAAGTATTTTGAATATGCCCAAAGCTTTTAAGTAGGAACTGAGGGGCTCTGTCTGACAGCCATATAATTTATGTTCCATTATAAACCACCACTTGCCCTTTGATCTGCAGCCCTCAATAGAGATTCCAAATAAGCTAACCTAAAAATGCCTATTTCTTTATCTTTAACCATATTTAAAACGGTCTGTACCCAGCTTTTTTTCATAGATTCTGAGCCCAGTTCCATTAAATCCAGATCTAGAATGACATTATTAATTGTAACGTTAGGGAGATTTACTTTTTTTATTTTATCTCCATCCCATACACCCTTTGCAAATCTTATTTTCTCATCTGTAGGTATTTTTTCTCCTGGCATAGACCTGATAGATGTCCTAATTTTTCCGTGATGAGATAGTGCAAGAAAAATTGCAAGAGGGTCAACTCCATTTTGAATCGCTATTAGAGCTGAGGCTAGCTCATGACGGAAGTACTTTCTTCCACCTTCTGGATGGTTTATCCATTTATCATAGGGAGCTTTTGCTATCTGGTTTTCTTCGATCTCTTTTGGAACCCCTTCAAGTTTATTAATTTTTGATTGAAATGCTGGATGTGCCTTGCCTACATCATGCCATAGGGCTCCCTTTAGAAGAGCATCCTCAAATTTTTTCGAATTTTGAGGAATACCTATAACCTTTACTATATCACGACATTTGTTGACTACTTCTTCCGTATGCTCGTAAATTGACTTCCATGGAAATTGTGACGGATTATCGTCATTAAAACTACATGTTTCTCTTGTGTTTCCTGAACTTTGATTTTTTGCAACAATAGGAACCTCGTTTTTATCTTTTAGAGACCAGCCCATCACCTCAGAATAATGCCCCTTTTTTGAGTCTAGCATCACTATCTGGCCATGATATAGCCTTTCTCCCTTCATGAGCATGCTCCATCCTCCATTTATCCAGTCCCATTTATACAATCTTTCATCCTTAGAATTTTTCAATAGTTCATTTAACTCGTTTAGTGGAACAGGGCAAAGTTCATCCCTTTCCGGTAAATTCTCCTTTTTTAAATTTTCCCGATCTAAATCACGCCAGAAAACTGAAACATGCCTTTCGTCAGAATTTCTTACAAATCTTGAGATATCTATATCATAATCGGTTAGATCGGGTGATGTGTCAAATAGTTCTAAAATATCTTTTCTTCTAAGGGATCCATCATTTCTGATTTCAAAGTCAAAACCGTTAATACCTGATAATGAGAACTGTTTTCCATCGATCTCCTTAAGGAATTTTCTGGACTTCTCAATTTCTATTGTTTCATATGGGGCTGACATAGTTCTACCTTTCTTATCAACAGGATCAACCCAGAAAATATCTGACTGATCATATTCTCCAGATCGGTTACATCTTCCAAATCTCTGTACAAGTGATTGCAAGGGTGCAATTTCTGTGAACAAAGTTCTGCATGAAATATCAACCCCTGCTTCAATTACCTGAGTTGTTATTATTATACTGTCGTTGCTTTCGATATCATTTACTATTTTTTGAATAATTTTTTCTTTATCCACTGGCCTAAATTGTGAGTGCAAAAGCAAAATATCAGGTACCCTTATGTGTTCTGTATTTCTTCGTTTGGATAATAATTTCTGAATGTTTTGGAATAAAGTTTTGGCTCTTTCCACGGTATTTACTATTACAATGGTTCTAGAGTCTGTCTTGTGATTTTCAATTATTTCTATTGCAAGTTCATAACTTTCTGATGCATTATTCTTTGAAGCCGTCACCATTTTAGTTGAATTTATTATTTTATTTATTTTTATATTTTCTTTGTCATCCTTGGACAGTGTTAATATTTCTTCATCTGATATATTCCCTTTAAAGTCCACAGTGTAAAACCACTGCTTGTTTAAGGTAGCGCTCATCCATATTGAGTGGGCTTCCTTGATCATTCCAAAATAATTTCTATGAGAATCTAGTTGAATGCTTGTAGTTAATCCTGAACCCATTAGTTGAATTTCGTCTAACACCCACAGAGTGTCATTATTCAATAATCCAAACTGGATTGGCCATCTATATCTGCTTATTCCATATCCCCTGTTCAGAGCTCTAGACAGCAGCATATCCTGTGTTCCTACTATTATCATATTACTTTCTGGAAAAATATCCCATGGAATGGTCTCTTCTCCTCCCATTAGCGTAACTACGGAAATTTTCCCCTTTTTCGTGAAATCCGGGGTGTATTTAATTATCTTTGAATGATTTATCTTGTCCAATTCTAATTCTCCGGAAAGAAGACCTAAATTATTTAACCATAATATTGCACTGTCTCTTGTTTGCTCTACTATAACCCTCATCGGAAGAGCGTAAACTAACCTCCTCGGAGTAGCATTTCTTGAGTTCTCTTCCTGATAAAACCTCCTCCAAACCCATCCTATTACTATGTTGGCAGTCTTTCCAAGACCTGTTGGAATATTGATCCAGTGATATAAGTTTTTACTTTTAGCAAAATTGGACTGATATGGATATGGTTGATTTCCAGTGGCTCTCTGAAAAAAACTTTCATACTCTTCGTTTAAATTATAATCCATGATAAGGACTGATAAACTGAACTGTATATTTAGTTTTTTACAGACAACAATTACAAATATCCAACACATAGAGCTTTGATTTTATTAAAACAATTACTTCAAATAGGATGTGTAGGATGAAACATTAAATACGGACAAACGCATTATTATAGGGTGTCCCCATGGGCTCAGAACTTTTTGAAATACTGAAGGATTTTGGTCTTACTGATTACGAGTCAAGGGTGATGGAATCTTTACTTCTCAACGATTCACTCACACCTGGAGAAATAGTCTCCATATCAGGCATACCGCAGCCAAGGGTTTACGATGTTCTTGGCAAATTAAAGGAAAAGGGTATGGTTGACGAAAGCCCAGGGAAGAAAAAGATGTACAGGGCAAGGGACATTGAGGCGTCTCTGGGCATGAGGGTAAAGGAACTCAACACCAGCATTGACAGAATTAATAAGATAGTTCAAAAAACCAGAACAACCAATTCCAGTTCTAAGCCATATCTGTGGCTCATGGAGACGGAAAAGGTAATTATAAATGAGATGAGAAAAAGAATCGACGGCGCAAGGGATGAGATCATAATATCCTGCAGCAAGACCAGGCTGATCAGAATGAGAGAAAAACTCATAAATGCCATTTCAAGGGGAGTTACCGTTGCAATTGTTATATTTCCAGAACCCGATAAAAAGCTGCTCGATGATTTCAGGGGTGCCATAATCAAGGTAAGAAATGGTATGACTTCAGAGGTGCTCATAACAGACAGATCAATGGCCATAATCAGCGTCGGCAAGACAATGGAAATGAAGGATTATGCACTGCT
>JAJZAR010000052.1 GCA_021799315.1 Thermoplasmata archaeon
CTGTTTCAGGACAATAAATACAGTGGACATGGCATTTCCCATATATCACTGGACTCCACAGAAGATAAGGGTTCACATGTTCTTCTCACTCATGGCATATCTCTTCCTTGCACTCATATACAATGAGATCCATTCACGTGATGAATCTGTTTCACTCATATCCACAATGGGATACCTGAAGGATATAAATCTGAACTATGCGGCAAGAGGGAAGAGTGTGACAGTGAAAATGGAGTGTAAATCAGATGTCTCGGAGTTGATCAGAAAGGCAATGGACCTGGAAAGCATGGTAAAGGAGTAGTGCACCCACACCAAGGCATTTGGAAAGTGGTGAAAAATACCGCTTCAATGTCAACTAAAATAAAATGGATGTAAAGTCACGTTGATAGCATGTGAGGGGTAAACATGAATCGTTAACTGATGTGAACAAATGACGCTTATACAGAAATTGAATGTAGAGAACAGGGCGGGTCGATTCCTTCTAGTATACAGGGAAGAATACTCAGGTTCCAGCTGCCTGAGTGTATACAGGCACAGGGATGACATAGAGAAAGCAGTTCGTGTACTCAAGACTGATATGGATATATTTCCACTGAGGGATCGCAGGGAATCCACCAGACTCAACGAAAAATACTCCATGGGAAGAATGTTCCTTGAGCTTGGGAAACCGCATATGATGGAAGACCAGAACGGTGATCTGAAAGAGCTGGAGAGAACGAAGAAACAGAAGGATATTCTAAATCTCCTCAACTCGGTATCGTGGTGATAAAATCGGGGAGGTCAGGCGATAACGTTTTTGTATGTTTTCAATGGCTTACCGCTCCAGTTCATCGTTATGTAGGAAAACATGCTATTTCTGCAAGATTTTTTCGCTCTAATTTCCTTGGGACTTCCATTAAAAGATTTGCCTCAAATTGTAAAATATATTGATTAAGACTTCGGAATCATAGACCTATAATCTATGGATTCTGAAGATTGAAACCATTGTGCTGCCCTCATGATTCTTTCAGATTTAGCACCATAAACAAAAAGATCACGCCTACCAAGAGTATTGTAAAGTTCACTGAGGACACCTATGCCTTTTGGTGAAATTAAAAACGATTCAAGTGGATTAACAAGTTGTGTATACCCCCACAGCTGGCCAAGATCCTTCAATGTAATCGCTTTTTCCTTAACCTCTACGAATACAAGTTCTTCTCCTCTTCTATTTTGTAGTATTCCGATAATATCTACTTTTATGTTAAGAAGGAGTGCCTCGCTAAAGTTTATTCCAAACTCTCTCAGAACATTTTCTAAGGTTCTGGTTGAAGAATGATGCGTTGTATCGACTTGATATTGTGGATACTTATCTAACAGGTATTTATTGAGCCATTTTTCAATGTCTGGATAAAGGTCCTTTTCACTCATTGTCCGTTCTCCCATATCCCAAGTCATTGGCAAGTTGCTTCCAAGAGTTGTAATGTTTGCCCCTAATTGCCTCGGGGATGAATGAATCACTTTCCATCGGGTGTATTGGTCTAGATTTAATAGGACCATCCGATTCCCAATAAAACCTGTGGTGAGAGTCCCTAATAGTTCTCGAGTTTCTATGGTTCCTTTCATTCCATCTTTCCCTGTTTTCGTCGGAAAGCTCCTTAAGTCTTTCTTCCTTATGTTGAATTCTAAAACCAATTGCTTCAAATTCCTCGGCATATATTTTTATCTGATGCTCCTTTTTCCAAAAATATCTATTTCCATCATTGTATTTAACTAAATTAGAATCCCGAAAATTTGGATGAGCCCAATCCACATCCTGGACGGGAACATGGACTTCCTTTAGTAGGTTACATATATCAATCACAAGGTACCAATTCTCTGGTACTTCAATATATACTCGATTTCCAGAAGAATCTCCATATGCTGCATTACTCTTCCTTATGTGTCCAGTTACGTCGGCCAACCCCTTCAGAAATTCCTTCTTTTGGTCGGTACTGTATGAGAAAACTTCTCCTGGGATTCTCATGTCTTTATAAGAAGGCATATTCCCCAACAACTTTATCAACTCTCTACTCAACATCTCCGAATCGTTTTTTGTAAAAGTCAACAATGTCCTATGCTCTCCTTTTTCCACTGAAATTGTAGTACCAATGAATGGTTCTATTATTGATTTTATATCTAGCACGCTAGCCCTAACGTAAAGAGATGCATCTTTCCCGTTAATCCTGAGATTCTTGTGCGGAATTTCAATAATATATTGCACATTATTTCCTAAACTACTCCTAATGATCTTTCCTTTCCCAACTAGCATTCCGAGCAAGTAAGAAAATTCGAACTCAGGCTCTGCCATTTGAATCTACCTTCTTAAAAATTAACACGTATTCATGAACCTTATTGACTACAAATGAATATGGGTAACCCAAAGGCCGCATACTGTTGTAATCCTTTTGTCTGTCCCAAATTATAATGTCTTTTATCTCGTAACCAATTCCGTTCATAAAACTAGAAATATCAGAATGTAGTGGATAAAAACGACTCCCTTTCCTGATGTCCATCACAACAACTGCGCAATATCCTCCATCCTTAAGAGATAGCCACACTTTGGCGAATACCTGTCGTATCTTATCCAAAAAATCCTCATATTCAAGAATATTGCCCAAGTTGTTATCACTATCTGAGTAGTTTCTCATTGGTTTTTTATCGGCGCTTCGTTTTCGATTTAAGACATCCCAATAAGGAGGTGAAGTAACACATAAATCGATACTTGATGCTGCAACATATTTCTCAATGTCAAGTGAATTTCCATTGAAAAGATTGCACTCTATCGATGAGTTTGAGAGTTCCTCTAAACTCAGCATTTTGATTCTATTCTTTGATTCTTCATAGAATTGATTAGATAGTTCAATTCCTGCACAGTTACGCTGTTCAATTATGGAAGCGACAGCTGTGGATCCTGAACCCATAAATGGATCTAAAACCCATTCACCAGGCTTGGTAAATATTTTTATTAGACGCTGAGAAAGGGCAACGGGGAAAGATGCGGGATGCGTATTAGAATTATCCAACGGGCCTTTTTTAATGTCTCTCCATATACTAAATGAGTATTGGAGCCAATCTTTTCCACTTAATGTATTAAGTTTATCTTTCATATTTACCACATACTTTTGTGCGATAGCGTTGTCGAAAGGATTTCATCAATTGCTTTCTGTTCCCTTGAGTCTATGCCATATAGTTTATATACATATTTGTCCAGTTTCCTGAGTATCTCTTTAGTATTACTAGGTGATGAATGAATCGAATTTTTGGCAATTTCAGCGATGGCGTTAATTTCATCAATGCTATTATTCCAGATTATCGGTAACTGTTTCAAATAATATCCGTCCATATGCATTGTCAATTTTGACCCGGAAAATACTACTGAGCACAAATAAAAGTTCAATAGTTTAGAATTAAGAAGTCCATAAACATACGCAAGTTTATACTGATCACGTATTACTAAATTAGTAACTGTCTCGGATGTGATAAGTCCATTCATATCAAGATAGGAGATTATGCCAGATTCAGAGGAAAATATATTCTGTATTATTATCTTAGGCCTCTTAATCCTCAATAGCTTATCTTTATTAGGTGTTACTTTGAGGGGAATTGTCAGATTGCGTAAGTGGAGCTTCATAATATCTCTACCTCTCACACACGCCCCTGAAACCTGATCAAGATGAGTCTCGAAAGGGACAATCTCCAGTTTATCACTATTTATGGGAACGCCCCTAAAGATCTCCACTTCAGAAAGATCATCAAGTCTCAGTAAATTAACGGACAATTTTTTTAGAATGTTATACGCAACTACGTTTGGCATTGTTGGAAGTGATGGTTTATCTTCGAAATCACATTGTTTAATTTCAAATCCAACTTCATTTGTCCCATTACTATTTCCCTTTAAAGTCGAAAATTCAATTTTAGAATTTTTATCTGGGGGTTCGTTTTTAACAAATATTATTATTTGTTCTCCCCTAACACCCTTGAATTTAAGACCAATCTCAGTTATTCTAATCAATTTGTAGTTGCGTAATAAATACGTCCTGAAATCTTTGTATTTCGCCACATAAAGCAAGGTTTTCGGTAATACAAAAGCAATTGTTCCACCCGGCTTCAGTAGCTCTAAGCCCCTTAAAATGAAATAAATAGGCATGTTCTTTGTTTTATTGGCCAATTCTCTATGATCATCATTCTTAAAAAAAGGTTTCTTTAAGGAGAGGTTGTCAATATTAAATGGAGGATTACCAACTATCACGTCAAATCCACCCTCTTTAGAAATTTCCGATAAAGTTCTATTCCAGGATTCTGCTTCAGACACTATGGTCGTTGGAGATGTGAGGAAATCACCTAGCATTATACTATCTTCGACATCACATATAGCCAAATTTGGCGATATTTCAGACAGGAAGTTAATTGTAAACTGTATTGCCTTTTTGTCTATGTCTACACCATACAAACGAATACGTGATTTTTTCTCTTTATTATTATACTGATATAATGGTATTATAAAGGAGCCACACCCACATGCTGGGTCCAGAACAGAGGCATCAGGACTTAGTTCTAATTTACGGATCATATATTCGACAATGCTTTCATCCGTATAATAAGCGCCCAGATTTTTTTGTTCGATACCTAGCAGTTTGGGTATTTTGTGAACATTTTTGAAGTATTCATCTTTTATGCTTTTTCCGGTTCTCTCTCCCATTGAATTTGTGCTCCACACATTCAACAAAGTCACCTTTTATTTAAATGGACCATCTTCGTGTTCGCAAATTCTACAATTCCCACTTTTCCGGATTCAGTAAGAATTTCTACATATTTTCCAACTGTATTTTTGGATAATGATGTATTTTTTGCAATTTGTGTGATATAAAGTGGACCGTTCTCCAAGGCCCTTAGGATTCGTTCCTGAATTTCTTTGTTTGCCATACTTACAAATGGTAACTCACAATGCTTATTTAAATTTATTCTTATATGATTTACGACTTATAGCTTTGTCTTATATAATATACATCGAACAGGCAACATTTATATTAGTGAAACAAATAAAACAATATGATGAATAAATTTCACAAGGACTTTTTTATAATTTTAGGTTATCTTTCGTCCCCAATCAGAATTACCAAATTAGATATAGAAACTGCATTAAATACACAAAGTTCAGTTCAAAGCAAATATCAAAAACTCGCTGGAAGCCAGTTGATAATAGGCAATAACTTCTACCACTGGCCATTTGGTACGAACAAATGGGGGTCTGAACTTAGAATATATTTCAATTCAAACAGAAATATTCCAGCGTCTCTTGCAGCGATGGTTGTGAAACCGAGATTCAGCCGAGGAAATTACAATGCAAGAATAAACAACAATGATTTTGTATGGGATTTAATAGAGTTCGGCTTTACTGCAACTGACACTCAGAATTCTAATAGAATAAGTTCAATGGTACCTATCCAAAAAATGAACGATTACAAAGCTGGATTTAACCTATAACTCCCTTTTTTCGCATAATAGGTATCTCAAAGGCTTCTATTGTGTTTCTGGTTTTCTTCGGTATTTCAGACAACTTTCATTCTTCACTGATCTTCAGAATGTTCACTCGCTGAAGAGGTTCTATCGCGTATTCAGGAGAGTTTTTCCTGACCAGATCATTCTTTCTCAGCAGGTTATGGATCCCGTAATGCATCATCAGTGAAATGAAATTGACAAATGCCATCACTGCTCTGGTGTATGTCCTGTCATCGTGTTTTGTATTCTTGAATGTATTATAGGACTGCTCTATGTCAACATGTAATTTCATCACTATATCATCCCTGATCTTCCGTAATGCCTCTGAATTGTTCCCAAGCCTTCCCAGGTAGTTCTCATCCACTGCCTTCAAAAAACATTTCTGAGGGTTTATAACGTTCTTCCGTCCCTTTCATATTATGAATAGACTCTGAGATGTTCCCGGAAAATGAAGCGTTTCTCCCATTTCATGGAATAACTGATAATCTTTGAGTTTCTTCATGGGATGGAAACGGGAATCAGCCACCAGGACGATAAGTTATGAACCATGGACGGATGCGGAAATATACTTGAGCATCATGACCTGAATAGAGACAGGATTCACCTTTTACAGTGGAAAGTTTAGATTTTTTTCTCCAAATAGCTTTCGGGAACAGAACATTTCAATGTTCCTGAAATTTCCTTTCTGAGATTGAGATACAATATTTTGTCCTTTTTACGAGGGTAATCTCTATTCTCTCAACCTCTTAGAGCGAATCGAAGGGTTTTTTGTGGTGTTTCTGGAGTTAAAATTTTGACTTATGACCCAAATCCCTTTAGTACACTTTCCTATGACGACTTCGTAAAGTACTGGATTGTCATAAATCAGAATGGCGAGCTCTCATAATTTTCGTTTTAAGTTGTTGTGGCGAATATAAGGGAACTACCAATTTGCGTAATAATTAAACTAAATACCACCATTACCCTTAATGACACAATTACTGGATGTATCGCATGTTTCAAAAAGAGGATCTTCATTGCAGATAACTGTTCCAAAGAAGATCACTGAAATGCTTGGAATAAAAGATCATGAAGTGATCGGATTCTATGAGGAAAACGGCAGAATTATTATTGAAAAGATGAAATAGGTCAATTGGGGACATCCTCTTGACCCGGCCTTAGGAGTTCATAATGGATGCCATTTTGACTGATATAAAAAGGCGGAATAGGGATGACAGTGGGAAAGAGAAGGAGTGATACGGTTCCGGCCGGAATGAGTGGGAACTTTTCAGGGAAAGTACGGCAGAAGAATATTCGTAGTAGCAGTTCATGGACATGCCAGGGGTGGATATCCGGTGAGATCCATTATAGCTCTAATTCTCTTTTTCTCATTTTTCAGCGAGATAGGGCGGCTTTTATATCGAACACATCTCAAGCAGTGCAATGAGTGTGAGAGGAAGACTTGACAACGTTGATGATGCTGCCATAGACACAGCACGGATCGGGGGCTACAGGAAGGGATGGAACGACAGGAAGATGATCGACTCTGACATCATCGAGGCCATGCAGGAGTCGGGGAATTTCAGGAAGTTCATAGCAGCAGTAAGGGAGAGAACGGAGAATCTCGGAGAGTGATCGTATAAACATATTTGATCTGGAATTTATGGGTGGTTACATCAAGTCTACTCTGAGATTTGCCAGAAAGATTAAAAAGGAGCAATCTCTTGAAGAAGCTAATAGAATAACAACAGAAATAAAAAAGAGGGCGTTGGCAAAATCGGAAGAGACCATTGCTGGCCTAAAAAGATTAGATTTAAAATGTTAAACAGAGGACTTCACCTAGTTAAGCAATATTGGTCTATGGAGATATTTCTGGTTGTGCTCTACGGGGCAATATCTGGCTTTATTGTTTTCCTTTTGTTTAGCGAAATAGTTAACCTTCCAAGAAGTTCCTTGCCATTCTTAACTACTGTACTTTCTACACTTTTAGGCTTAACATTTACTGCCTTTGCAATTGTAAGTGCATTTATCCCTAACTTGAGCAAAGATTTCGTGAAAACAAAGACATTCGCGAATATAGGAAAACTTTTTTACTGGACTTTACTGCTTCAGATAATCTCTTTAATTCTTTCCTTTTTTTCTTATTTGCTTTTCGGAACTACTATCTATGTCCATCTAATAATTATAACTATCGTTGCTACTACTTATTCATTCGGTTTTCTTGCATATCTAATTCATAATACATTTCTCTTATTCAAAATATCAAGAAATGAAGTGTTACGAAAGGGTAATTAAAAATTATCCAAGGTGGGATTTCTGGAAATGACATCCAATATTCTTTCTTGATTATCATTCAGTTTTTTTAGCATCTCTTTCTGCAGTTGAACGCGCATATTTAAGTAACTATCAACCTCTATCTCAATTTCATAATATAGGAGATTTTCCTTAATAAGATCAAAGCTACCGTCTTCAGTTTTAACCTTAAATGACTTGGCTCTCTTGCCCAACTCCGTCACATCATTTTTAAGTTCACTGTATTTGTCTCTGGTAAACTTTGGACCTGAGGAAAACCGCAAAATAAGGTCAAGGTCAAAGCCTCTGTTCGCGGCCAGTTTCTTTACAGATCTGGAACTTAAACCATGTTCTTCTAGGTAATCTAGGTTTAAACCATCTAAATTTATTCTGTAACTTTTTATATTAGTCTTATTGGCCAACTCTTCTATGAGTTCATCAGAAGGAATAGGACTTATCCGAAGAGTTTCCCTTTGGATTCTGCAAATTTTTAGGGCGTTCTGCAATATATCTTCCGATCTATGACTAAGTACGTTAAGTGAATGCGGATTATATCTGGCCAAAAGTATGTTTTGTTGTGTATCTAATATAAAATGGGCTTCTTCTTCAAGAAATTCGCTAGGTCCGTTCTCGATAATCTCCTCCTCTAGCTTATCCATATCGATACGGCTAAAACTTTCTTTCCTAAGTCTTAAGAATCTACCGAACAAGATATTTTTTGATTCAACCTCGTCTGCTAACCGGCCCCCCTCTTTGTCTTCCCAAAATGGAGGATCTGATATTATAGTATAGGGGATTTTTTCGTTGCGATTATTTATCTCAATCATGTTGTTTTTTAGATTTGCCCTAGATAAGCAGTCTCTTAACTCTTTTACATCAAGCCTAAGACTTCTAGGCAGAATGTAAAGCGGGTAAAAAACATAATTTTTGTAATAAGTTTTTTGAATATTATCACCTTAAGTGCTTAAATATTATATTATCAAAATGTACTTCAGTGAACATACTGTAGGCAACGCTTGGAGCCTGACCAAGAACAGTGGAAGTGTTCATCTCCTCACCCTCACGAATGCAATTCGTTACTTGGATATTTTTAGTGATCTTTTCCTCGAGAAAATTGTAGACATTTCGCTTCTGCAATTCGATTATAAGAGGTCCCGTCCAATTTCACCCCTTCAGGATCTCCTCATTCCTTCTCAGCTTTCTGGCAACTCGACCCTCATGTTCATAAAAACTGTTCATCTTAACACTGCCAGATAGTTGTACGTCCAAACGCTTTATAAATATTATCACTAATCCATGCCATCAATTGTCAGTGTACTTACCAGGATAGTAGCTAGGCATAAGAAAGCTCTTTCCTCTCATTTTTAAAGACGTCCGCAAATCATATAGGAGATGCAGCTTTCATTGAATACATGACAGAACAGAAGACGCTTGATGCAATTACGGAGTTTGAGAAAGCTCTGCGAAAGGACGGATACATGGCAGGTTGGAATGACCGTGCCGATCATGACAGGGAATTGATTGAGGATGCAGCGAGGCAGAGTAGAAATTTTGAGGATTTCATAAGCAACCTGAGGGAGAAATTCAGGAAAACGGAAGAGTCGATACTGTTATGAATAAGTTCGAAAAGGAATACGTAACAGGCAGAAAGGATCAGTTCGATATCGATTATGCCATATTCAGGAAAGCGGTTGAAGAGACTGAAACTAGGGAGGAACTCATACAAAAGCTCGATGAAAAACTGAATTACGTGATATCCAAT
>JAJZAR010000053.1 GCA_021799315.1 Thermoplasmata archaeon
TGGCAAAACTTGGTGCAGGAATTGATTTTGTCAGTATAGATCTCGTGCCTATAGGATCAGACAACTTCAAAAAACACATAGTGGAAAAGAATGCAGATTATAGTGGTTTTCTTAGATTCATACTACCTCCTGCAGGCAGGATCAGAGTGAAGAGAGTCTCAAACAGAACATATGAGTTTGATTTTTCCGAATCCGTATCGCTGAATAATGGTAAAATAGTCAATATTCAGGCAGATTTCAATTTCGATGGGATATTTATTCCAACAACGGGATTTGCAATTACGGGTGGGAGGAATAAAGAAAGAGGATTGATTCTCACTCAGGAATTTCAGAAATCCGGCAAAGTTAATGCGGCTTTTAAAATTGAAGATGATCAGGGAGGAGAAGCGCTTATAATAAAAGAGATTGAGGTGAGTTAATTTGCAAAAATATGGAACTATGCCTGATTCGTTCGTTCAATATGAAGAAGAATTCAAGAACTGGATTATGAGTGGTTACCCCGGAGTGAGAACTGAAACCATGGAATTTATTGAACATCTCTTCCAACGGAATAGAGGATTGCAGATATGGGCTCATCAAAAAGAAGGCATTCTTCGAGTTATATATTCTTACGAAATTCAAAACAGGAATTTAGGAAACAAGTATCTACTAAGAATAGTCACTGGTGGGGGAAAAAGCCTGATAATAGCATCCATAATAGCGTGGCTCAAATATTCTCATTCAATTGAGTTTGATAAATTCATATTAGTTTGTCCCAACCTTATTGTAAAAGACAGGTTAAATAGTGATTTTGTGCGTTCCACGGAGAACGATATGAAAACTGTTTTCGAAAAATGGTCATTAACTCCAGATGATGACCTGAATAAGAATCTAAGTGCAACTGTCCTGGAGAGTGGCGGCAATCCACAAAATATGCTCACCGCGGATGTTGTGATCACGAATATACAGGAGCTCTACACAACAGGAACTAATACTGCTCGCAATCTTGACTTTCTGGTCACTAAGGTTGGTAACATAGCGATATTCAATGATGAGGCTCACAATAGCGTGGCAGACGAGTTCAGTAGGGTCTTGGGCATCCTAAAGAGTAAGACTTTGCTGAGATTGGATACCACAGCCACTCCTGAAAGAGCAGATGGTAGCTATCCGGATTCCAAGCTCATCTACAGTTTTGACATAACTGCGGCAATGGAATCAACATTTCCAGTAATCAAGAATATTATTGTACTTCAACCGGAATCTCACATAGTTGAAATCACTTATACAAATACACAAACCAAGGAAAGAAAGAAGATTACCGATTTCACACCGGAAGAAATGGAGCAATACGAGAAGAAAGTCAAACCGTTTCAATGGATAATGGATCCTGCACCTATGAAGATGCTTCTCTCAATTTCCATCAACGCACTTACCCAGAAAAAAAGGGAAGCCAATGGGGAATACAAACCACTTCTCTTCGTGGTTACAATGGGTATAGAAGAGGCAAAAAGGACTAGGGAGTTCTTAGAGAATGAATTCCACATGAAAACGTTGCTTATCACTGAGGAATCTGATGACAAGGAACGCGAAGAGGCAAAGAAGATAGGTTCACTTAGCAATCCTTACGAAGCAGTCGTGAGTGTATTCATGCTACGAGAAGGTTGGGACGTTGCCCAGGTATCTGTGATTCTCCTTCTTAGAAAGATATCATCGCAGGTATTTGGTCAACAGATTATCGGTCGTGGCCTAAGAAAAATTAAGAAAGGCTCATCAGAACCTGAAATACTCTTCGTTGTTGATCACCCGAAACTTGATCACAACTGGCTGTGGAAATTGATGAATGTTAGCAGAATAAGGCAAGATATTCTTCCGGGTGAGGAGATAGGAATGGAGGAAATTCCAGCTAGAACTCAGTTTATACAAAAACTCCTTAATCCAGACAAATTAATAATGGTTAAACCTCCAGCTATTGATGCCGGTTTCCAGACGAAGTTAGAGGAAATAAGAAGAAAATTGAAGGATGAAGAAACTGTTCGTGACTGGAGAGAGAAATTGGAAGCGGCTACCTATGATACCTCTGAGTCGATAGAAATCACTGCAGTTATTATGGATAGAATTAGAAGAAAATCCGTAGGAAAAAAATTCGGTTCAGAGGTTGAAGATAAAGGAAAAGGCCAACTATTTACAGGGGCTTCAAGCTTTAGCCTTAACGCCAGCGACGTTACTTTTGAATTAATAACCTTGGTTAAGTCGCTAATCGAAGAAAATGCCTATGACATAACCAAACAGGAGAGACTTTACAATATTGTTATGGATCATGTTTGTCATAAATTCCTAAAAGATAAGCCGTTATCTTCTGCAAATGAAGAAGAACTGGAAACCGTAGTTCGATTTATTCCGGAAATAAAAAGAAATTTTTCTAAAGAGATATTGAAGGGAATTTTTTCGGAAGGTGGTGTTTAGTTTGGCAAATAGCGGAATTTACAAAGATCCAAAGAAAAGCGCATACTCCATTGAATACTATGAAAGTGAGCCTGAACACCAATACATGGAATTTCTTGAAAAGTCAGATGAAGTTGCCAAGTGGACAAAAAATCATGGGATTAGAATACCATACTTCAATCTGGACGATAAATTAGCTCATTATACTCCCGACTTTCTGGTTGAATATAAGAATGGGGAGCAAGAAATAGTTGAGATAAAGGGTGGTCACCTTATCAATAATCCTATAACGAGAAGGAAGAGCCAGGCCGCCATGGAATGGTGCAAAAAGAGAGGAATAAAATATACATTGAAGGAAGTCTGATTGATGTGTGGAGGTGAATTCCACTTAATTAGTGTTTCTTTTTAAAATTTAACTTATTTCTGCATTTAGATGCAAGGAATTAATTCTCCAAGTCAAAGAGAACTGGACATTCTTTTCACTATAAATAATGCGCCTTTCGTGTGAATGCTCTTCTAAAACTTTCTTAATTCAATTTTTTTTTCCATTGATGGCAAGGTAGTAAGAATAGATTAGTATTTTGAGGCAAGACCCCACAATTCATAAGAGATAATATCCCGAATTTAGTGTAAATTCTAAGAAAGGTAATCTTAAGCTTCAGCAACTTTAGGAACTCGAGGAAATTTGGTGTCGGAACATACTTCTTAACAACACGCAAAAGAGGCATTTGGATAGCTTGCACGAAATACTTCGAGGATTTCATCAATTTTACTATTTTCCATTTTTATGACTGGCAATGACACAACCTTTGATTCTTTCTCTTCCAAACCCCAAATAAAACCTGCTGAACAATAATATCTGCAACGGAAAAAAGAATCTCTATCTCGAGAAGCATCGCCTTCCATTTCAGTTAAAAGTGTATAGAAGATTATATTGCCGTCATATGAACAGTCATAAGTTGGCCTATCGAAGAAACTTCCATCTAAATATGAAGAGCAAAAAGGAGGCTGTTTCTTAAATTTATAATTAGAACTACATTTATGCCCGGCAGAACTTATATTATCCATTAAAAGTTTATTGTTCTGCCCTTCTTCATTCTCTTGAAAGGCTTGCAAAATAGCCCAATGCGATCCTGAGCATTCTGGTGGAACTACTAAAGTAATGGAGGATGGCATTAGCTGTTGTCTCTCGTAGCCAAATATACTGAAAGAATAATCGTTTTTAGTAAACTTAAATTCGAATCTCTGACCACTCCTAGAATAAACCTTATAATCTATTTTTTCCATTTTGAACGCCCACAATTTCTTAATTGTGCTTTAGAGTTTCCTTCTATAAGTTCTAAAGAAAGCTCCTTTCTTGAATAATGAATCATGGGTAATGGATTTTTAGAAACTCCACTCAAATTAGAGTGGTGACGTTTCAGTCAACCTTTCAATAATTTTTTAAAGATCGATTTCAGGAAGACATTAAGAATGCTCCATCCTCATCGAATTTGACGCTTATTTCTTCGGACTTTAATGGAAATTCTTGAACCTTTTCTATTATGCGTCTCATTATATCTGTGTCTTTTCTCTTTGTCTTCTTAAGGTTTCTGTATTCAATTCGAACACTATATAACAATAGCATCAATGAAATGGCTAAGAATACAAAGCCTGTAACTACTTGACCGATACTGTAAATCCCCAGGTTTAGGTCATAAAAGGCGATCCCAAGAATTATATCAGAGATTCCGGCTGGAAATAAAATGACAAAGGCGGTACTTAAGAGTTCATTCGCTGTTTTCTTAATTGACCTTACTATGTTGTTATCATATATATTTCTATAACGGTATAGAACCGAATATTCACCAGAATCTTTGTCCATTTCACTTACATCTTTATTAATTTTAAGCTCTAAGAGCACATCTCCATTTTTTATTATCATAGTGAAAATTGAAAATCCCGAGACGCCAAAGGCAATTATAGTAATGTAAACAGATGAAATGGCCACTAGATTAACATCATAGAAAAATGAAGAGGTCAAAACTGAATAAACTGCTACAATGGAAGAAAGGAATAATGGCAAAAATTTTGCCATTATTCCTATGATAAAAAAGTCCCGGTCATTAGATGCTAGATGATTTGCAAGAAGTTTATTGATAGTTTCAAAGTCATATTCGTATTTTGGAGTTGAGACCATCATGTTCCATTGATTATTACTTGAAAATATTTGTTATAGTAAATATGACATAAGTAGGATGGATTAGGCAGTTATGTGTCTTTATATCCACCCCTCCACCCATTTCCTCATATCTTTCCTATCATCTTCCTCAAATGGAATATTCAGATAATGCTCATATTGTGTCGTTGTAGTATGCCCTTGGCTCAATGCTATCTGAAGCGACTTATCATGATAATAGAACACAAGCCATGATTCCCAGGTCTTCCTGAAAGTTTTGTTGTTTATAGGAGCTCCTTCAAGGATCCTTTTTGATAATCGTCTAAGCTTCATATCCAAGGCTGGGAGTTCTGGTAATGGATGTGGAACCTGAAACAGATCCGGCAAGAGAGTCTTTCCCATAACAAACTATACAGGTGCGGCCAAGATAAAACTTTGAGGAGTTGAAACCTATGACCGCACCCATCTTACATGGTGCGGTTGTATTAAAATTTTTGACGGCATGTCACTCAAGCCTTTTCCCCTTTCGTCTTTCCATCTTCGAGTCTGTTCTCCGCAAGCACTTCCATCAGGCTTTCCAGATGTGTTTCAGCGGCATCCTTTTCGCCCAGTATGTCAGCCATCTCCATTATGGTCTCCTTCTCCGTGTTGGCCCTGAGGATTGCCTTCTCGTACTTCTTTCCCTTCTTCTTTGCATATTCCTTGAGACCGTCAACCTGTTTCTTCAATTTCAGAATCTTGTCCTCATATTGGGTCCTAATCTGTGCAAGTATGAGATTTCTCTGCACATCAACCCTCTTGGCCACGTCAGGATCACCGGCATCCATTATGAGATCCTTGAGCCCCTTCATCTCGGTCAGATAGGCGTTAAGGGAACGGAACTCATAATTGATCGATAGAAAATCTGGGGTAGTTGGCCTGAGTTTCTCCAGGTCCTCCTCCGTCAATCCCAGGTCGGGGTGTTCACTGAGCGTCTGTTCCACCACATCATCCCATGTGTTCACAAGCTCCCTGTACACATGGTTTCTCTCCGCCATGAAATCTCCCTCGATTTCCCTGAAGACATGCTCCAGTGCCGATATGTTGTCCATCGGCATGACATACTTTCCGTTCAGCCTGAACGACGACAGTTTCTTGCATTCCCTGTAGAATTTGACTTTCTTGTACTGGAAGACATTTTTCTGATCCTTGTTGAGCCTGTAGAATGTGGTCATCAGGTGGTCAACCGTGTTGTTGACGGAGTCTGCGATTCCGTCAACGTGCAGTTCAACCACATAGAACTTCTCAAATGGGTTCGCGACTTTGCTTGTGAGCGACTGCCCCTGCGGATCAGGTGATAGCACTCCGTTTTCCACATCATTGTTTTTTATTTCATTCTCAATTTCATTTTCAACCATTTTTACACCTCCAGGAATATGTTGCCGGATCCTGCTTCGCTTATCTGCGAAACCTTTGTGTATTTCTCAAGCAGTTCGTTTTTGGTTCCAATAAGTATGCTGGAAACATCCATGCCTTTCACCAATTTTGCGGCATCCTCATCAATCGAATCAATGCCATCGGACACGATGATGCACCTGTAGTCCTTCCCGCTCTCAACAACATCCTCGAGAACCCTGCTTATGTTCGTCCCGCCGTCAGCGCTTATGGATGCAAGTGTTTTCATTATATCCCACACGTCGGTCATTGGTTCCTGGACTTCGGTGTCAAACAGTTTCAGGACAAGCACACCGCTGTGGGACCGGAGATACCCTGCAAGGGCAAGTGCATTGGCGCATGCCACCGCAATCTTGGGCGCAGTGTCCCCCATGAATTTCATATACCCACCCATGCTGCCGCTCTTGTCCACATAAACCATAAAGCGGTTCATGGATGAAAACCGTTCCCTGACCTGCGCCTTCCTGCCGGCTACCCTGTAGGAGAAAAGATCCTGATCATTAAGATATTCCATCGGGACAAGATCTGTAATCTCACTGAATGATCTCATGGTTTTCACACCAATGGGTATTCCCCTTTTAGGCGAAGGTTTCGATGTTGACCTGCCCGGATCATTCACGGATATCTTTCTCAGCACATTGGACAATGCGATCACGATGTAGTTGCTGAGAATGGACCTCATCTCATCCACATCCATGAGTTTCCTCATGGGAACTCCACTGTGTGTGAATCCAGACATTACAGCCCCCATCTGGTTGCTCTGTGATGTGGCGCCGGAAACGGCCGCCTGCATCTGCCCCATGATATTGGATGCTGCCGCCTGGTTTCCATAATTGCCGGTCTGCATCAGCTGCAAAGAGTTCATGAAACTGGACATGTTGAACGGTTTTTGGCCGCCGGGCTGCCCGGGCTGGTTCTGGTTGTTCTGCTGATTGTTCTGGGGTTGTGGTTGCATCCGGTTGGCCTGATCCTGTACATCCGGAGGTATCATATTCTGCGATTTCTTAGCCACTCCGGTTACCGCATCTATGAAATTCTGGGAAGCAAGCATTGCCAGTGCCGGGTTTTTTGCAGTTTTCTCATTCAACTCCCTGTATTTCTGGTCGGACAGCTCTTCCTGGATTATGTCCTTCCATGGATTCTTTCCCAGTGGGTTTGGCACCAGTCTGTCGTACGGACGGTAGTGCATCTGGAAAGCATCCATGAGAAAATGGGAGCTTATGGTGGCATTCATTTTTGAATACCGCTGGGTCATGTCGAATGCCGATGCTCTCACAACAGTGTCATCGTATCCACCCATGAAGGTTCTCCAGTCCCTTGTCAGAGTTGCCAGTCTGGATCTGTATTTCTTCAATGGCCCTTCCTGTTTGCCGTTGGTTGGCGCAAAAGACATACAACTCACCTTATCTGTTCCCGCAGGGTTTTTATCTTCTTTACTTTCTCAATGGCGTTGTTCGTGAATTCATTGATTTCATCCTTGTAGAGGTCGAACATGTTCTCCTTCTTGATCAAGCCCTGTGCAAGGTTTATGCCCTCCATAGCTTTGTTCTCGGCTTCACCAAGGTTTCCAGCCTTCAATAGATTATCGGCTTCCGATATCCTGTTGAACGCTTCCCTGAGGTCCTTTGGATATATTGATTCCATGGCTTTGCTGAATGCATTGAGCTGCTCGTCGTTGTCCTGCAGGATATATTTAGAAACCTCAAGTGCGGCTTTCTTTACAGAAGTCCCGGACACCCATGCCCATGCACTCACAAGAATCGGCAGATATTTCGGTGACGAGGCAGTCCTGTCCGATACGAATATTCCATTGGTCCTCATGGTTCCAATCAGCATTCCGATTATATCGGCGATCTCGTCCACATGCGATTTCATATAGCCCACTATTTCGTGGTATATGCCATCAAGGTCCGCAAGGCCAATGGATGTTTTCTTATTGTTTTTGCCGGCATTTATGTTCAGTTTTATTGCATCCTTGAGTCTGTCCGACGGCAGCGCCTGGACAAAGTGTTTGATCAGGAACCTGTCATACAGTGCCGCAAGCTCATCCCCCTGTGGGAGTTCATTTGAGGCTGCAACAAGAGATATGAGGGGGACAGAGTATATTTTCCCATCCAGATCAACAAAGGTGCGCTCATTCATCACATTTAGAAGTGTGTTGAGGGTTTCCGATGACGCTTTGAAGATTTCATCTATGAATGCAACATTCGCCCTGGGCAAACGGTTACCCATAAGACGCTTGAATTCACCGTTTCTGTATGCGATTGGATCTATTGGCCCCACTATTTCATCCGGTATGGTGTATTTGTTCATGAGATAGTAGTAATAGGATCCATGAACCCTTTCCGCTAGGCTTCTGAGTATTGCCGACTTGGCAGTCCCGGGTTCTCCTATGAGCACCAGGTTTGTTCTGGTCACAAGCGCCATGACTGCGAGCCTGCTCTCCTCTTCCCTGCCCACAAACTCGGACGACAGTTCTCCGATGAGCGCTGCCACCCGTTCCCTATAGCTGGCATTTTCTGCTGGTTTTACAGCATCCGCTGTTACAAAGTTTTCCATTTTGTTCCAACTCCTCAGCAGTATCATCTTTTGACAGTATTTAGTGTTTACGATTTGATGATACTCCAAAAATATTTCGATATTCGTATTATGATACTACGGTATCATAAACCTGCTCAATCCTTTATAACCCCTATAGGCAATCATAGTTCGGGGAGTTGGTGCTACGCCTTACAAAGATCCAAAAAAGAGAAAACAGGTTGTCAGAAAATCCGTTAAAAAATACAGGTCAAAACCGGAGAACAGAGAAAAAGAGGCGGATTATCGTGATTCCGGGAGGGGCAGAGAGGTGAACACGAAGGCCCAGAGGCGCTGGAGATGGAGACATAACCGCAATGTGGGGGACACAAGAACTGAAATATTGATGAATGTCCGTGACAGGAACAAATATGCCCTTGAACTGAGGAGGCAGGCAAAGGCAGTCACTCCCAGGGCATCCGGTGAATCAGAGCATAAAAGGTCAGGAAAGCCGGGAAATAAGTCCGGTAATCTCACTAATAAGCCTAAAAATACGCTTAAATCCTCTAAAAATAGTGGCAAAAACACTAAAAAATCATCAAAAACCCCTAAAAATAAGGGAAAATAGGGGTTTACAATTACGTTATTGTTGAGAGCAAATTAATATAAATAAAATAGATAATAAAAGAAATAAAAATAAAATTAAACAAGCAGCAAAAATAAGAATTTTT
>JAJZAR010000054.1 GCA_021799315.1 Thermoplasmata archaeon
AAGTTATAGCTATAGAACCATATCCTTATTCTTTCGAAATCGCAAAATTCAATGTTGCTGTTAATAATCTGAACGATAAGATCCATCTGTATAACTTAGGATACGGCAGGGACACAAAAATACGTCTTGACCATAGCGTTAAAACCGCGGGAAATGACCTGGTCGAGGCAGATAAGGGGGAATATGTGGAAATAATGTCTCTCGAAAGCATCTTGAAAGAAGTTGCCCAGGGGGATGTCAAGCAGCTTCATCTGAAGATGGACTGTGAAGGATGCGAATATGTGCTTCTGGATGAGAAAAAAGAGGTCTTCGACAGGTTTAACAAGATCCAGCTAGAATACCATTACGGGTTAAGGGATTTGGACAAGTTTCTTAGTGGGTTAGGTTTCAGCGTCAAATTTACAAAACCAGCTGACTCCTACAATCCATATGCTTCCGAACCACATATGCAGGTTGGATACCTGTATGCCGAACGAACGCAACAGAAGCAAAATTAGATAAGTGATGATATGGCAGCATCTTTGGGTGTATCTGTAATTGTTACCGCCTATAACAGAAAGGAATATCTGCCTTATGCCTTGCAGTCACTCGAACAGCAGTCATTCAGGGAATTTGAAACCATATTGATTACTAATTTCCCATTTGATACCCGCATGTATAATCTTCAAATTAAACATTTTCAGCAAGATGGCACTATCAGTGATTTTCTTTACACAGGTGTCACTAATTCCTCACATGGGATTATCTGTTTTCTCGATGACGACGATCTCTTCGAAAAGAATAAGATAGAAACTATTCTAGACGTATTCGAAGATAGCGACGTTGTGTATATTCACAACAACTACGACATAATAGACGAGATAGGTGAGGTCAGTAACATACTCGTTAAATCGCGTGCCTCAGCCAACCTGTCTGCTATCTCTGTAAGAAAATCCATCATTGATATGAAAATACTGAAAAGCACCCGAACAGCTCCAGATGATCTGATGTATCTGTTCGCTATTAGAGCCGGGGGGAAAATAGTCGTATCCCCGCTAAAGCTCTCCTTCTACAGACGTTATAGCCTGAATATTAGTGCCAACAGGAGAGATAACATTCCTTCGATGAAATATGGCTTAAAACAGTTAGCTGAATTTGAAAAATACTTTCACGACTGTCCTGCCTGCATGAAACATATAACTGCCAGCTATAGACACGTAAACCTTGTTATTGATGCAGTATCCAAGCAGAAATTTCCTCATCTGTTTTTGACAACATTCAGACTGGCCGTAAATTTCGACTGGGTACTTCTAAAGGTAATGTTGAATTATTTCATATCTGACTATGTTAGAAAATAATCACAAATAAATGTCGGTAAAGTACTTTTTGTACTGTAAAGCGACGTTATGCCATGTATGTTCCTCAATAAATTTCCGGGTATGATCATCAAACAAATCTGAGACATTTTCCATTTTCAGCAATGATAGTGCCTCATCTGCCATGCTTTTATAATCAAATTCCCTTACCAGCCTTACCGCTTTGATATCTTTATAAATGGAAAGACCCGGGATATCGTATGCGACAACAGGAGTATTCATGGCTAAAGCCTGCATTACAGCGATTGAATAAGCGTCTGAATGTGAGGGATATATCATCAACTTTGAGTTGGCAATCTCCTGGTATAAATCATCGTCTCTAACATATCCTTTGTACTTTACCAGCCCGCTTCTTAGATAACGGGAAAAGTGTCTTTTGAACAATCTTTCCTCTATTGCATGATCAAATCTGCCAATGATTGTTACAGCAAAGTTACCCTTTCGGAACAGAATTTCTAGTATGGATTTCAAATCAAAAATACCCTTCCCATATGAAAGGCGGGCAAAGAAGATGATTTTGTTATTCCGCTTTCCCGTTAATAAACCATGCTGCGGCAAATTAAATTTTGTTTCAGGGTTTAAGAATCCATTACCTGGGTAGAGTTTATGTACTTCCTTTCCTCGAATTCTTACGTTCCTTTCAAACTGATTATTAACAGTTAACACCATGCGTATTTGTTTGCTTCTACTTATCCTTCTTACAAGTGATAAGCGGCTTAAATATTGATAGAAACTGTACATAATCACTAGAAAGTTTCCACTTGATAAGAGCAGCTTTATTGTCCGCCTCAAAAATGCCACCGGCATTATGGGATAATCCGAGAGCCCCTGGAGGCATACCCCAAGGCTTAAACCCGTTTTTCTTGCGATCAGATTGGGGAAATCGGGTATTTCCAGAGGAAAATGATAGTCAAAATCGAATAATGCATCCATGTGGATTTGAGAGTATCCCTCAACAAGATCGCTGACTGAGCTCATATTTTCCAGAGCCTCAAGAAAAATATGCGGAACCTCGATCTGAAATTCACCAAGTTTCTGGATTTTGTCAAGAACTAACTGCCTGTTGTTTTTAAATTTCTTCATAAAATAAGGATTTGGAAGAAAGATGAATTTAAAATCATTCCTCAATTCTGACATAACACTGATTGAATGATTGATTGCTCCGCCTGAGGACAGGAGCAGATCAGGCCCGACAACCCCGATTATTTTCTTTTCCAACTTCCATCCATCCAAAAAAACAGCTCACATTATTAACAAAATCAGCCTTGGAGTGCCACCGGAATTTTCCGTTCCGGAAGCAATCAACAGCAGTTATTTTTAATGCAAATGCTGAGCATTCCCGTTGCCATACCTTTATTTATCATAATTCATTCATCACCTCGGATGAAGGGAAGGCGCAATATAAATTATACCATGCTCTTAGTGGCCTTTTCCATTCTCTGGGGTGCCATTAACCTCTGGGTTGTTTACGTTCAGATTTACTCGCTTAATAATTCATCCATTGTTGATACAAGCACAGCACTTCAGTCCCTGGGCACATTCTTCCTTCATAAGCCATTCATCAACACCGATCCCGGAGGATCGTATTTTGCAGTTCATGCCTCGGAATTTCTGTACGTTCTGTTGATAGGCTATTCCATCAATCACAGCGCATTGACACTTTACGCAATTGAGATTATCATAACATATTCTGCGTCTGTCCCACTGTTTCTCCTGTCAAAACGGTTTCTCAAGGATGAAAAAACGGCATTCATTATAGGGTTGGTCTACATATTTTCCCCCTACATTCACACAAGCCCGTTTGAACTGCTCACCTTGTTTATGGGCCTGATAATATTCGCCATATACTTTCTGGAAACCAGGCATTACATCGCATTTGCGGTCTTTCTTCTTCTTTCCATGTCAACAATGGAGTTTGCCCCCCTTATGGCTATTGCCATTGGACTGTACGTTCTGCTGGTGCATATTATCAGAACTGCAAGGCTGAAGACATGGGAAAATCGAACTGTAAATCGTATAATGGGATTCTTGGTTAGTCTTCTCAATATTAAGAGGAATCGCTACCTCCAGTTAGGTACTATCATCGTGGTCTCTTCGGTCATGTTTTATTTTCTGGACGTTTTTGTCATAACATATTTCTCCCATGGGACGCACCCTATCACCTCAAATCTTGCCGGAGCAGGAATTGACATACTCCCCACTATTCCAGGCAAGTTTGAATCGTTCATGGAGCTCAACTCACCAGGCATGATGATCTCTTTTCTGGACCCTGTATGGCTACTCGAACTTCCATGGGTTATAGCCGCTGGAATCACCAATTTTGGAGGCTACTGGTCCCCAAACCTGTACTATGATTCGTATGTGGTCCCGTTCGTCATGATATCTCTTATATTCGGGATCAGAAGGGTCTCTTCATTTATACATGATAGGGTCCCAAGGGTTAAACTGCAGAAGATTCTTGCAACTACAATGCTCCTCATATCCATTTTTTTGCTTATATCGGGAAGCTTAATGCCTATGGCCCAGCAGTTATCAACAGGGAATGTTGGCAAGGGTGCCGAGGTTGCTCAACTCGCTTCACTAATCCCTTCAAACCAGAGCGTGTTTACTGGCGCAAATGAGATGCCGATTGTTAGCTCGTACACTCCGGACACATGGATATATGGCGGGCCCCAGAACTACACCCTTTTCAATGGAACCGATTCCCCGCCATACAATGTATCCCAGTATGGTCTAGTCGCAGCCAGTGGACCGTATATTCTTATGGAAAAATCATACAGGTCATCACCTGTTTTCAATTATTACGATGTTGAGAAATCGATCAATGTCAAAGAAAATTTTGCACCCATCTCAACATCAACATCATTGTTCATTCCAACGGGCAACTATTCTGCAACGGTTATTCTCAATTATACCCCGGCTCGAATATATAAATCAACCCTCAACCAGAATAACATATCTTACCATTATGTTTCAGAAAGGTATGCCATAATTCAGCCATTCTCTGTGAATTCAAGATTAAATCTCAGCGATATTACCGTACCGGCCCACATGGTGCCCGGATATTACACTCTCCAGTCCATGATCACCAGAAACATGCAGGTCAGCAGCGTGATTGCACAGGATGCCATCAGCAGAAATCAGTACAATACCCCATTTCTGCAATTTTCCTTCCAGAATACAGTACTTATGCCGAATACAACCTATTATTTCTGGCTGTGGTCTTCTGGGGAGCCTGGAGGATTGTATATGCCATTTTCAAATGGCACAGCAGGGGGATACGCGTCTGTGGCATACATTTACAACGGCACAGGTACCGATTCCTACGGTTACTATTTCACGTCATACAGCAACCTGACAGGCCTGAACGTGAGCCTGGAGTTCACAATTGTAGGGCAATCTTCCGGTCAGGGAAGCAGAATTTACCCAACTGAGTTTAGCCTGAGTATAGACAACACCAATATCTCAATGAACGTCACGGGAACAACATCATCAAAACTCAGCATAAGAAGCAATGCAAATATTGAATCTACGCTTCTAATCTCATCCCCTTTCTTGAACGGGACTCTTAACCATATAACACTGCAGCTGACCGCAAATGGAACAAATAATCAGCAGGAATCTGCTTCACATTACGACACATATATTTGGTTACTTCCCATCTTTTTGGTATTCTTTGGAATTGCAGCAGTATCCATTATGGGAATTGGTTTCAGGCGAAACAGGAAGCTTGGAAGGATTTTCAAATTAATGTCAGTTCTTTCTGCTCCCATATTCTATGTTCAGATGTTTTTGTTTTACTATTATGACTTTTACAGTAAATTAACCATAATGATCACTTCAATAATACTGGTGATATCCATTTTCATTTTCCTGATAATGGGTGAAATGTGGGACGCCCCACCAGCGCCTCTGAAGCCCGTACTTTCAATATATGAGGACGATGACTAATGAGAAGAGCCATCCTGTTGGATGAATTCACCAGACTTGGCGGGGGTCAGGCTCTTGGGTTATATACTGTCAGAGCATTAAGCGATCGCTATAAGTTTGACCTTATGACCGACCGTTACCATGAGAAACTGGATTCCTCAATTTTTGGAAAAGTTACCGAAACAAGTTACGTGTATCATGAAGGTATTAGTCCTGTCAAAGTGGCGTTTGGAGTTATGAGGCTCAGACAAGACCTGAAACGAGACCGTAGTGCTATGGAAAAATATGATCTTTCCATTAACAACCATCCAAATATATTTCTCTACAATGCCAAGGTTAATGTTCTGCATGATCCACTGCTGCGTGAATCGATGAAAAACGGAAAATTTCAAAAATCATTTCTATCGGAGGCAATAAGGATCATGGGCATCTATTCCATTTATGATAATGCAAATTTCGTTGTCAACGGAAAATATTTGCTTGAAACAAACAGGTCTGAAAACAGATATCTTCGCATCTCGCCCAGAGTCCACATAATCACCCCGCCTGTATTATTTCCTGACAATATTGATTTTTCAGCAAAGAAAAATACTGTTCTTGCTTTCGGAAGAATAAACCCTGACAAGAGGCTGGAGACGGTGATCGAGGTTGCAAGGAAAGTGAATTGTAGGTTCGTAATAGCTGGGGCCGTAAATGAAGGCTCAGAAAGTTATTATGATAAACTTATGAAAGAAAAACCTGGAAACGTAGTTATTGTAAAAAACCCCTCGGAATTCGAAAAAGGCAAATTAATCAGTTCCGCTAGGATTTACCTTCACACCAGACCGTATGAATCTTTCGGCCTCAGTGTTGCTGAAGCAGTCGGTTTCGGTTGTGTTCCAGTTGTGCCAAAGTCAGGTGGTCCATGGATTGATATCGTCGCGAATGGGAAATATGGGTATGGATATGACACAGTTGATGAGGCAGCAGAGATCATTAGGGAAGCGATGAATTGTGATTCAGTCAGTATTCGGGAAATATACGACTCAAGACAACGCTTCTCCTTTCATAGGTTCAAGGATGACTGGGAAAGATATGTGTCAGAACTTTCATAGATTCCCTGGGCCTAGACGATATGTGGCTCTGTCACGTTTTCTTCTTTCAATTTTGCCTGAAGTTCAGTTAGATTCAGAATAAGGTCCCTGAGTCCAATGCCTGAGCCGTAGTTTGAAAAATCTCTGGCTCTATCCTGCATCTCATCGGAGATCTCCAGTTTCGCACCATTTGTCCACAGTATCTTTGCAATGCGGATGAAATCTTCTCTGTCTTTTGCTAGCCATCCGCTGATTCCATGCAGGACAGTTTCAGAAGGGCCCTCCTTGAAGTATGTCAGCACAGGAGTTCCACAGGCCATTGACTCAAGTGGCACCATACCTAATGGTTCATTATGAAATGGGAATATGGTGAAAAGAGCACCGGAATAAAGATTAATCAGTTCCTCCTTGGAGACAAAACCGCGGAAATTCGTGAAATGTTTCAGTTCCGCCAGATCCGTTCCGGCCGGTATCTTTGAACCAAAAGCAACCACATTAATGCCATCCCGTGCTAGCGCCAGGACGGTTTCTATCTCCGTCTCCTTGCCTATGTAAGCAAGCACGTATTTCCCAGCATTGCTTTTCAATGAAGGCCGGAAATCGGAAAGTATGGGTGCAGAATAAACAACGAAAGAAACAGTTATGCCCAACCCTTCATAAACGGACCTGGTATATCTGGAATTAGAAATCACAATTTTTGACATGAACGATATCTTTCTAATAAGAGACCTATCCATTTTTCCAATTTTTGAAAGAATGGACAAGGGAACAGCTCTGACAAATATCGATGATCTTTGCATTTCTTTCAGGGTTATATCAAGCGGAATGGACTGCCCCCAGTAAATATCCGCTCTTACCGGTATTGTTTGGGCAATGTTCAGTATAATGTTGTATTCAGTGGGGTCTATTTCATTCCTGACATTCTTTGAATTGAAATGAAGAACTGTTTCCCTGAACCATGACAGGAACCACAGCACGCTTTCGTTGTTTCCGTATAGCTGACGGTATATTTTATAAAATATGAAAAGGTGTTTGGCTGAAAGAAAATTTGCGCCCTCTATGGTCTGCTTAACATCCTCATCTATGTAAGTCGAATATATGTTAATTGAAGTTATATCCCTCAACATTGAGATAATATTTCTTATTAGGTTAAGTTGAACCGAACCTGAAATCAGAGGGTCCGATACTATCAACAGTTTTATCCTTGGCAAATCAAATTCACCTACCTTTTCTTTGCAATTGGGATTAGGGTAATAAGAGATTAAGATTTTCCCAATCTTTCCAGCACTTCCGTCAGTCTGCAATTTTCTTTCTC
Organism: Thermoplasmata archaeon; assembly: GCA_021799315.1. Classification (GTDB taxonomy): domain Archaea; phylum Thermoplasmatota; class Thermoplasmata; order Thermoplasmatales; family Thermoplasmataceae; genus Cuniculiplasma. Next base: position 7,674 of record JAJZAR010000054.1, read on the forward strand.
GTTGATTGCCTTTCGCTTGCACTGTATAAATTCTGACCAGTATTTCCTGATAACTATTTTCTGTAGGTCTTGAGGATGAAAAATGTCAAGGTAATCGATTCCTTCCTATCAATTCACAAAACTTAGGAAATATACTTGAATCCCACAGGTTCTTGGGCACTGGTAAAACTAGTTTTTCTTTGTGTCCCTTCATTTTGCTGAGGATTCTTTATAAATAAATGCGCCAAATTGAATAGTAGACTGAACTTAGCAAAGAAATAAATAGCTTTATGCAAATGCAATCAGGGAGTTGAATTTAATGCCGGAATATCTCTATAGTGACGAATTGGTCTCCAAAGGAGGTAACAGTAAACTCAGTGTGAGCATCTTAACCGCCTCCTTGAATGAGTCTGGAAATATTCAGGTATGGCTAGGAGACATTCTCAATGTCTACCAGAAATTTGAGCTTGAAATGATCAAGGAAATAGTAATAGTGGATGATGGTAGTACTGACGGGACCATAGAACAGATAGAAGAGATCATGGAAATTTATCCCATACCCATCCATTTGATCAAACGAAACAACAAGATGGGCACACTTAACGCACAGATCATCGGATCCAAACAATGTTCCTCTGAATACATCCTTGTTATGGACTGCGATATGCAGCATCCACCTTCCTTTATACCTGATTTCATCAGTATGATACGGGACGATCTCGACATAATAGTAGGCTCAAGGTACATGAAGGGAGGGAACAACAACTGGTCCGCATATAGGGGTGTTGTGAGCAGGTCAGCGACTTTTCTTGCGCATATCCTCATTGGAAACTCACGAAAGTTAACCGATCCGCTGTCAGGTTATTTTCTCATAAGAAGAGAAATGTTATCAGAATTGAATCCTTATAAGGGAATGTATAAACCTCTTCTTTATGCCGTCACCTTGAGAAAGAATGCAAGAATGATTGAACTTCCCGTGAAGATGGACTCACGGGAAAGCGGGCAATCAAAAATTGTTACAAACCCAGTTAAGGTTATAATTAAATATATCAGAGAGCTCTTAATATTTTTCAGAGATAAGCATGCCAGAAACCAATGACGGGAAAAGAATATCATTTTATTCATACACGGAGAGGTTTTTGGAAAGCCTAGATTTTTACTTGAGCAGCATTTCTTTAAAAATTTAATCAGGCACTGGGCAAAGTCCCTTTATTTCCCCTGTCCTGACAGTTCCCTCTGGAACTTCTCCTTCAGCTCAGGATTATTGGCGATCTGCTTCAGCACCGTCTCAAGGATCAGGTCCTTGAAGTCATCCGGGAACGTTTCCACGATCCTCTTTGTGGGAGCATCCACAACATCTGACTTCATTATTGCAGTTTCGATCTCCCTCGCCTCATCCTTGAGCTTCTTCTCCGTCAGTGAACGGTCAAGTATCATGCCGCACTTCCAGCAGAA
>JAJZAR010000055.1 GCA_021799315.1 Thermoplasmata archaeon
ATCTGTTCTCAAGTTTGTCCTTGAAGCTAAATCTCTGAGAGAGGAAAATATACAAACTCAAAAAAATATTGATCAGGCTATTACCTATGCTTATAATAAAGCATGTTCATGGGCAATTCTAAGCAATTTTGAAACTATTGCCGTATATAATGCAGACTGGAAAGAATCAAACATAGCAAATAACATATTGTTTGTTCTGCATCCCAATGATTTCCTTTCAGACAAACGATTTTTACTTCTATCCAAGACTGCATTTGAGAATAATGAACTGGATACAAATGCATCTCAATATGGAAAGAGACAGACAAAAAATCCAATCAACAAACAGCTTTTGCAAGATATGATCCATTTTAGGGAAATTATAACAAAGGATATCAAACGAAATAATCAGGATAAACAACTATCTCAAGATGACCTAGATGAATCAGTACAGAGGATACTTGACCGTTTAATCTTCATTAGAAATGCAGAGGATAGGAGACTTGAAGATATCCAATTGTTATCAATCGTAAGGCAATGGCATCCAAATGGCAAAGATCAAGGTCATCTTGTAAAGGAAATAAAAAATACCTATGTATATTACGATAAAGAGTATAACAGTAAATTATTTGCTCCCCATTTATGCGATGATCTGTATATAGAAAATGAAGCTTTAAAAGAAGTCATAGAAGGACTCAATCAAGCAAAAGACAATTCATATAGATACGATTTCTCAATAATCGAATCAGACGTATTGGGAAACATCTATGAACAATATCTGGGAAACATACTCAAGTCCACACCAAAGCGGGCTAAATTAGAGGAATCAAAGACCCATAGAAAAGAACAGGGTATTTATTATACTCCTTCTTACATTGTTGACTATATTGCCAAGAACACGGTTAGTGAATATATCAAGACACATACACCTGAGGAAATCCGTAAAGTCAGGATACTTGATCCGGCATGTGGTTCTGGGAGCTTTTTGATAAGGGCTTACAAAGAGTTGGAAGCTTATTGGGAAAATATTTACAAAGTTAAAGAAGGTACACAGGAAAATCTGAAGTTAGATGAAGCTGAGGAATTTTATAGCAGGAAGGTAGAAATTCTCAAGAACAATATATTTGGGGTTGACCTTGACCCTAAAGCTGTAGAGATAGCGCAGTTGAATTTATTATTACAGATATCTGAGAAAAAAAAGAGGTTACCAATATTACAGAATAATATAAAGATAGGAAACAGTCTGATTAATAATCCAATTATCAGCAATAGAGCATTCAAATGGGAAGAAGAATTTCCAGAAATCATGAAAGAAGGGGGGTTTGACATTATTATTGGAAATCCCCCTTATGTGAGAATACAGAATCTTGAAAGGAATGAAATAGACTATTTTAGCAACAACTTCAAATCAGCTTTTAAGAATTATGATATTTATCTCTTATTTATTGAAAAATCTCTCAAACTTTTGCGAGAAAAGGGTGATATCGGTTTTATAATTCCATCAAAGTTTGTTAACTCTGATTATGGCCTTGGTCTAAGAAACGTAATATCTAAGTCTAAAACTCTTTCAAAATTTGTTGATTTCAAGGATTTGCAGGTGTTTGGTAATGCTACAAATTACACATGCTTGTTGTTTCTAAAGAACAAAGAAAATGAAGATTTTGAATACCTAGCACCAAAATATGTAGATGAATTTCATCTGGTAGAGATTTCAAATCCCAAGCTGTTCCAGAAATATAAGCTACCGATGCCTAATGAAAACGAGCCTTGGATTCTAACTAACAACAGCGTGAGCCGTTTGATGAAAAAATTAAAAGGAAAAGGGAAGCCACTAGGGGAACTATCACAAAACATTTTCCAAGGTCTGGTTACTGGGGCAGATAGCACATACTTTGTAAGAATTGCATCAGAAACCAAAGAGTTCGCCAAGATAATAAATATTAAAGATAATCTGGAATTCGTTGTGGAAAAGACAATTCTCAAGAGACTGTTAAAAGGAAAAGATATAAGGAAATGGAATGTTGACTGGAAAGGCTTCTATGTGGTCTATCCTTATTACGTAAAAAATAATAACGCTAGTTTAATTTCTCTTTTAGAGATAAAGGAAAAATTTCCACTTGCCTATGACTATTTCAAAAATTATGAAGAAAACCTTAAGTCAAGAGAAGACCAAAGATTTCGAAATGAAGAAAACTGGCATCAGTTCGGCCGGTTACAAAATATTGAAAAATTTGAACAACCCAAAATCATAACTCAAGTTCTTGCATCAAGCAATACATTTGCCATAGACTTGAAAGGGGAGTATTATTTCGTCGGTGGAGGTAATGCAGGTGGGTATGGAATAGTACTAAACAACAATAATCAGAATTTGTATTATTTTGTGTTAGCTCTCCTTAACTCTAATGTTCTGGAATTCTACCTGAAAAACATCAGTACACCTTTTAGGGGAGGGTATTTTTCCTATGGAAAGCGATTCATTGATCAGTTACCATTATTGATACCGGAAGATTCAAGATTTGATTCAATTTCATCACTTTCTAAAGAACAAGTTGAGATTTCAAAGAAAACTCTAAATTTAGCAAACACAGATGAAAGAAGCCTTTTGGAAAGAGAATTTAATAAGAAGAATCAAGAATTGAATCGATTGATATACGAGGTCTACGGTCTTAAGGGACAAGAAATAACACTTATTGAGGAACAGATATGTCTATAGAGTTGATTGCTTCTGAAATTGTTTCTGAGATATATAATTTCATCAACAGTATTATAGGATTTCCTTGGATTTCGGTAATTGTTCCAAGTGCTTATATTCAGTATCTTGCACCAGTTTCATTAATTATAGCTGGTTATCTTGCTGAACACCACTATGTTGGAAGGATACCTATTTTCACTAATACGATTGCCTTGAACATCTTGTTCTATTATTCTCAATCAAATTTTTCGTATTTCGACAGTTTGTTTTTGCACGTTTTTGAATGGTATGCCAACATTGGACTAATAGTGGGGCTAATCGCAATTATGTCTTATGCATCACACGGAAAACGAAGTAAAACCTATTATACAATTGCTTGGGCGTATTCATCAATAGTGGTTGGTTTATTGATGTTCATTTTCTATCTGTACCCTTACATTTCCTAATGTAGAATTTGTTTAAGATGTACGATTGTTTTTACATCGTATCTGTTCTCTGCACTCATTCGGACTGATGAAGTATTTTTTAACTCACAACTTTTACGCAATACATTATAGCAATGGTTAATTTTTATAATTCTTATCTCTATTTCCATTAATAGAATGGGCCCGACCGGATTTGAACCGGTGACCTCCGCCGTGTCAGGGCGACATCATAACCAACTAGACTACGAGCCCTTGGTACATGATAGGAATCTGTATAATTAGTTTTTTTATAGATGATGCCATAAGAGAGAATGGGAAATGTTATTCTTATCCACGGCGGCGTAGGCTCTAAAGGACGAGTAAAAGAAAATCTGGACTGTATTCTGGGTAAGTGTAAATCTGATAACCCTCTAGAATCTGTAGTCAAATCCGTTGTATTACTTGAGGATGATCCAAGATTCAACGCAGGCACAGGTTCTGTGATAAGGATAGATGGTTCCATAGAGATGGATGCAGCGGTGGCCATTCCTGGAGACTTCGGAGCAGTTATAAATATTAAAGAGGTCAGGAATCCTGTGCTGGTAGCCCGAGATGTCATGGAAAAAACACCGCACATTGCCATTGCAGGAGAAGGAGCAGTCAAATTTGCAAGGAGAATGGGATTTGAGAATTACAACCCTGAAACCGAAAGAACCAGAGAGAATTTTATAAAAATGAAAGAAGCTCTTCTTAACGCTGAGGAAGGCGATGATAGATACGCTATCATGAGAAAGCTCATAAAGGAAGGCATAGTGGAAGAACCCCATGACACAGTAGGTGCTGTTGCGAGGATAAATGGAAAATTTGCTGCCGCAGTCTCAACAGGTGGAGCATCTCCAATGATGAGTGGAAGAGTAGGCGACGTCCCTCTTATTGGTGCTGGCATCTACTGTGGAGAGAAAGGTGCAGTTGTGGCAACGGGTATAGGCGAAGAAATAGCAAAAAGGCTTCTCTGTTACAGGATATACTCACGGATAGGAGAAACAAAACTCTCAAAGATATTGGAAGAAGAGATTGCTTACTTCAATGGCAAAACTGCCGGTGCCATAGCAGTCTCCGCAGATGAAGTCGCATCAACCTCAAACGGAGTAATGCCGACAGATCAACTGGAATTTTAGTGAAATTGGAATTTTTTCAATAATTTTGGTCTTTCTTTTTTGGTGAAAATTTATATTCTAAGAATACATGAATACGTCATCTGAGATTATGGAGTTCGACAAATTCAAATTCATGCAATTTACAAGGGACATATATGTTGGTCATGGAGTCCTGCAAAGAATAACTGAGGTGACGAAGAAAAATCTGAGAGGGGGCACGGTAACCATTGTTACAGGAAAAAATACATTGAATATCGCTGGACAGAAGATATCCGATATATTGACTGCCGCCTCAATAGATAACCACGTCGTCCTAGCCGGTCCGGCAGATGAGGAAAACCTTTCTCATGTTACGGACGTAGCAAAGGAATCCGGTTCTGGAATGATCATAGGAGTAGGTGGCGGAAGCAAGATAGATCTTGCTAAAAAAACAGCTTACTACCTTGATGTACCTCTGGTAAGTGTTCCAACAACACCGAGCCATGACGGTATCGCATCACCAAGAGCCTCAATAAAGAGGAAGGGCTGGTCCGTATCAGAAGAAGGTGTAATGCCGGTATCAATAATAGCTGATACGGCTGTTATGATCAAGGTACCTTTCAGATATCTTAGTGCTGGGGCTGCAGACGTAATATCAAATGAAACAGCCATTCTTGACTGGAAACTGGCTAACAGATTGAGAGGCGAGGATTACAGCAGCAGTGCTTCAGCTATTGCAGAATATGCAGCCAAAGAGCTGATTGAGAAGGCTCATCTGATCATGCCTGATGTGGAAGAGTCAGTATGGCTCGTTACAAAGCAGATACTGGCTTCCGGAACATCAATGGCCATCGCAGCCTCATCAAGACCAGCCAGCGGAGGTGAGCATCTCATTGCTCATGCTCTTGATATGTTGGCTCCAAACAAGGCTATTCATGGTGAGCAGGTAGCATTGGGTTCCATTGTTACAATGTTTCTCCATGGGGGGAACTGGAGAGGGCTCGCCGATACTTACAGAAAGATCGGCATAAAAACAAGGGCAGAAGATTATGGCATCAAGGAAGAATCTATGATTCAGGCCGTGAGATCTGCCCACAGAATAAGACCTGAAAGGTTCACAATCCTTGGAGACATGGATCTGAGCTATAACGCCGCCGAGAATGCCCTGAAAATAACCGGGATAATTTAAAAGTGGAAGGGTAAAATGGCGCCAAAAATTTCATTAATAGGACTGGATCAGGCAATAGAGGGGAACGTGTTCACATTCGTGCAACCTCTTCAAACCTGTTCAGAATGCAAAATAAGAAATGTGTGTTTTAATCTTGAACATGGACAAAAGTATGTGATAACAGAGGTCAGAAAAAATCAACATCCCTGCAATGTATTCAACCATGATAAGGTAGCAACAATTCAGGTGGAGGAAGTTGATGAAAACCTTGTGGTTGAGTATGGCAATAAGGTGCAGGAAGGCTCCTCAATGACAATGAGGAGCAGGCATTGTGACTATATAACCTGTGATTTCATAGAAAAATGCAACCTGATGCATTATGAAAATGAAGTCAGGATAAACATAAAAAAGATAGGAGAGAAGGTCAACTGCCCTAAAGGGTTTAATATGCGCAGAATAGACGCAGTCCACACGCATAAAAAGTAAGGATTTTAATGGCATCTCTCAAAATAGGAATAGCAGGGAAACCCAATGCAGGAAAATCAACTCTCTTTTCATCCATAACCGGTACAATGGTTGCCATAGGAAATTATGCATTCACAACCATAGAGCCAAATGAGGGTGTAGGGTTTATGGATACCAGGTGCCCTCATATTGATCTGAATAAAAAGTGTAATCCAAGGCACGGTCGGTGTGAGAATGGAGTGAGGTATGTGCCTGTTCTCATGGTCGATGTACCAGGTCTCATTGAGGGCTCAAGCACAGGTAAGGGAATGGGAAATGCGTTTATGGATTCATTGAGGGACACCACTGCCATAATCAATTTACTTGATCCTGTGGGCGAGGAGAGAAATATACTCTCTCCGGATGAACTTAAGGAAGAAGCGGAAAAGACTGAAGAAGAGATTGTGAGCTGGTTTTCATCAAGATTTTCCAGTGACTGGGACAAGCTTGTAAGGAAATACGCACAGGTCAAGGTTCCACTGGAAGATATATTGCTTCAGAAAGGTGGTTTTTTTAACTTGAGGCTGAAGGATATAAGGGAAATTCTGTCAAGACACAGATTCCCGGATGAAATAGCAAAGTGGACCGACGATGACCGTAAGGAATTTTCTAAGGTAGTCATGACGGAGATCAAGCCCATAATAAGAGTTGTGAATAAGGGGGACTTGATAGAAAAAAGAGAAGACTATGTGAAGAACGGATTCACCATCATTTCATCTGACTATGAACTTTCTCTGGAAAAGGCATACAGCGCAGGATTGATATCAAATCTCACTGATATTTTGCCCACAGAAAAAGCCAATGAGAAACAGAGGGCTGCTCTCGAAATGATCAGAAGCAGTTATGAAAAAGGAGACATGCACAGGATCTTTGATGTAATTTCAGACATCATAAAAAATAAACTTTCAAGGATTGTTGTTTATCCAGTGTATGATGAGAGCAAATGGACAGACAAGGATGGAAATGTGTTGCCTGACGCTTTCATAATGACTCGAGGTGATACGGCGGAGGATCTGGCCTTTGCAGTACACACAGATATTGGAAATGGATTCATACGGGCAATTAACGCGAGATCAAAAATGGTCATAGGTAGAACTTATGAACTCCAGGATTCAGATGTAATCAGAATTGTTGCCAAGACAAAATAATTGATTTTTTACTCTACCTCAGAGACGAGTGATAAAAACTACAAATTTACTCATTTTCTTTGGAAAAACTGTTTCTCTGCCTGTTGGGGTTAAGTTTCTCGAAATATAGGGAGTCAACAAATCCGTGGTCTTCTATAAAGAGATGTTCTTCCTGTCTCCCATTCATTTTGAAGCCATTCTTTTCCAGAACTCTTATGGAACCAGCATTGGGTTCATAGGCATTGGCGGTTATTTTTCTCATATTAAGCACATTGAAGCAATATTCTACAATGAGCTGTATGGCCTCAGTTCCAAATCCCTTTCCCCAGCTATCTTTATACAGGAAATAACCCAGGGTTCCATACAGATTTGATTCCATATTGTTCACACCAATCACTCCTATCAATTTGTTTGTATGGTTGTCCACAATGCCTAGATTAAGATTTTTCCCTTTTATGATGGACTGGTTATCTATCCATTCATATTCTTCCACAAGAGAATTTATGGGAGGCGGAGACCGAAGCATTCTGTTTACATCCCGATCATTTATCATTCTGAAAAGGTCCGGAGCATCCTCTCTGGAAAGAATACCAAGTGACACTTTCCTTCCAACACAGATAATTACACGATCCATTTTCTGTCATGTGCAGAAGGTAATTTACTTTTTTGTAAACAGGCTTTAAAAAACTGTGCTGTTTTGGAATGCCTGCTCAAGTAATGATAACGTCTTGATTTTATGCAGAGAGTTTCACGATTAATGTTTCCTTCTCTTGTGTGTCTGTATCCCATAGCATTTCCAGATCCTATGGAAAGACAAGCTTTATTATAGCAGTAATAAAATATGGGAATCACATTTGATTGTATTAATGGATCTTATTGCTACGCACCATCTGCTTCCTTCCAATGTACTTGGATACACATCTTTTACAGTCAGTTTGATCCTGCTACTCATAGGCATTGCTCTGTGCTTCAGAGGTGAAAAATCATGGAAAATAATCATGATTGCCCTTGGCGCGTACGGCGGCTTTGTCATCACCACATACATAATGGTAAAATTCCATTTTACCGGACTGCCGGATATTCTTGTATTTGCCATAGGCGCAGTGATCGGTGCTGTCATTTTCAGGTTTCTTGCCCAGATTGCCATATGCGCTTCAATCGGCTTCATAGTCTTCCTTGGCCTTGGATATATTTCAGGGGCAGGTCTGGTGGTTGCAGGACTGGCAGCCCTTGTGGCTTTTGCCATATGTTATATACGATTCAATAAGGTCGTCATATATGTGGCAGCCTTTGCAGGTGCTCTTGCCATATGGGTCGCTATTTATGACATGGGATTGCCAGATATCAGTGCACAACTTTTCGCTGCTCTGGCCATGATAGTTGGATTGGTCTTGCAAAAATACGAATCAAATCAGACAAAAATGAAGGGAAGAAGTTATAGAAATGATGTAAGATGATCCACTCAATGTGAATCTTTGTCATTTACGAGATTAGACAGATGTTCAACAAAGTCTTCAGCATTTCCAAGAACTCCATAATCTGCATGATGAAATATGGCTGCTTCAGAGTCATTGTTGATGCCAATTACTGTTTTTGCATATCTTATTCCCATAACGTGGTTATCCATGCCTGATACACCGATGCCAATATACAGATCTGGGGAAACAGATAATCCTGTGATTCCTATTTGCTGCTGTCTCGGTAAT
>JAJZAR010000056.1 GCA_021799315.1 Thermoplasmata archaeon
ATAAATGCATTCAACACCATGGACAACCTGAAAATTCTGAACCCTGGAGAATCATGGGACTTTGGGTACAATGTTGAAATACGGATGAAATAATGATTTCCAGAATATATTGACAGCGTTTACCATATTATCCATAATGTCATGAACGCCAGTGCTTGAACATAATGCCAATAGCCTGACCAAAAATTATCCCTGCAAGTAGGGTAAAAGTTATGGTGATAATTGGGTCAACAAGGGGAGGAAAAGTTGGCTGATAGAGATAGGCATACCATTTTACAAGAAAGAGGAGAGACCATGCAAAAGCTACAGACGCCGATGATTGATAAGATTCATTCCCGTATTTTCTGTTAAATGTGGTAAGGTCACCAATGATAAAACCAACGATGACCCCAAAAACATAAACTCCTATTGAGAATTCGAATTGGTGAAGTGTCAGGGTTATGGATGAATATAGAGTCAATAGAAGATAGATTAAAGGATATACGATTATGAGTCTGGAGTAGGGCCTTCCAAGTTTTGTTCTTATAACCCTGAACGCAATGAGTCCAAGAGTAAAGATGAGGAAGATATAAAACTGAATTTTGAACGCTCGGATTATATTTAATATTGAGGCCATGCCGATTGTAAGTTCCCCTATCATTCTTTTACCTGTTTCTATGCCTGATACATACAGAGATTAAATAATATTCTGTGACTGCTGCTACCTCACCGTAATTCATTGTGAAAAGACAATAGCACAATTTAAATTTAATATGGCAAGTATCTCTTGACCTTACAGATGATATTGATTTATCCGCGTATATATCGATAGAACCACAAATACAGGAAAATACTGGAAGGAATTTCGTAACAGATCATTGACTTTCTTTTGAAATTAATAGAAATATCCATAAACAGCTCGCCCTTTCCTACTTCCATTTTCACTCGATTATCAATTTTAAGACTATTCCAATAGCCTTTCTGTCTTGGATCCTTCAGTCATTCCTTACTGCCTAAAATCATAAGAGCGTTAACAAAATGGTTAAGCTCATATCAAGAACGTTATGAAAATTCTGACAAGAGACAAAGCATGCCGGTCTTTTCACTAAGGTGTTGTAAGATTTGGCAGCAACTAATTAATATTCTGTTGCGATTCTGTTAGATGGATTTGAAGAAATTGTTCCTTGGCGCCCTAATTGGAACGATCATAGGAGGTGTAATTGGATTGGTTTTAGCACTCATGGTTTCAGGGGATAATTACCGGGTTATGTTTCTCATGACGTTTACAGAAGTTGGATTGATAGTTGGACTATTATGGTCTGCCAAGTCTCTCGACAGTAAACATCCTGAATTTGAACAGTGAAGCTTTTAACAATACATACTAGATTGTGAAATAAGAGTACCTTAGTTTAAGTGATGCTCTTTATCTGGATTTGCCTATCCTGTAAGACATATGCCTTATCACACAGAAGATAGAAATATGCTTCAGGAAAAATTGTGCGAGATCGTATATTTCTTTCTACAAAGGTAAAAATCTGTATCGGAACGGGCCTCTTAACCTGATCATTCTTGAGATATTTTGAAAGTATTAAAAGTGTGGATAAGCTACTTCATACGCAAATAAGACTTGAAGTGCCGCATATAGTGAGTGAATGTGCCCTTAGAACCCAGGCACACTGCTCAGCTTTAGCTTTTCTCTGGAATAGTCAACATAAAGGTTTTTCAGTTTGAGATAATCTTCTATTCCATATTTGCTTCCCTCACCTGCCTGCCCAGTAAGCCTGAATCCTGTGTGGTACCCTTGCGATGATTCTGGGCCCGGCATATTAACATAGAGTTCACCGAATCGAACAGCTTCTGCAGCCTGGAATATTCTCTTATTATCCTCTGTAAACAGGTAGGATGCTAATCCAAATCTGGAATCATTGGCCAGTTTTATGGTTTCATCCCAGTCATTTACGTTCTTAACTCCAATAACCGGCCCAAATATCTCATCCTGAAATACTGATGACTTCTGATCTGCATCGCCAATGAGAGTAGGCGAGTAGAAGAAACCTTTTGAAAACTTCCCGGAAAGCTTTGGCACATTTCCGCCGGCTATAATCTCCATACCATTTTCCTTCGCTGCATTTACGACCTGCTCCATATTTTTCACGGCTGAACTGTTGATGAGTGGCCCCATCTGAGCACTTTCCGGATCTCCAACTCTGAAATTCTTCGTGATAGTCGTGAATTTTTCCATAAATTTCTTGGCTATATCTTCGTGAAGGTAAACTCTCTCTGCTGCTATGCATGATTGCCCTGCATTCCAGAATTTAGCCCATACCAGTGTTGTCAGTGCTTTCTCAATATCAGCGTCATTCCACACTATAAAAGGAGCTTTGCCTCCCAGTTCCAGAATGAGTTTCGACATATTTGCCGAAGCCTTTTCCATGATCCTTTGACCAACTTCGGTTGACCCTGTCATTGTGATGAGTGAGACCTTTTTATGAGCAACCATGTAATCTCCGATTTCAGAACCTTTTCCAGTGAGCATATTAAGAACTCCATCTGGAACTCCGGCCTGTTGGAATTTCTTCACAAGCCATTCAGCAATAACAGGCGTGTCACTACTTGGCTTCATTACAACCGAATTTCCGGTCATCAACGCTGGAGCCAGTTTTCTTGCAACCATTGCGGCTGGAAAATTCCATGGAGTGAGGGCGAGGACAACGCCATGAGGTACCTTATATTGGAATATTTTCCTCATGCTTGTGTCTCCCTCAACAACATCACCTGTCAGTTTTCTTTCAAAATTGCTGTAATAGTATATCTGGTCAAGAACTCCATCAGTTTCGTCAATGGCCTGTGGACGAATCTTCCCACATTCTTTTACCAACAGGTCTTCAAGTTCCTTCCTTGAAGCCTGTATGAGGTCTCCTGCCCTTCTGATAATCCTTCCCCTTTCCTTGGAACCAAGGTCATTCCATTTTTCAAATGTGGTGTATGCAGCATCCATGGCTCTATCCACATCATCCTTTGTGGATGCTGGGAAGGTGTCAAAAACTTCGCCCGTAGAGGGATTAATATCGTTAAGAGTTTTTCCATTCGATGATTCTACCCATTTTCCATCAATCAAATTTTTCATACTTGGACATCCTATGAATCTAATTTAGTATTTTGCATTTTTTTACATATTCCCTATTATACTTAATAGGTTGAATTGCTTAACTGTAATATGAATCATACAGTTTGCCCAATGTGCGGATCAGAGCATATATTTGCAGACTCTGGAATGATAACAGGAAAATATAAATGTGATGATTGCGGCTTTGTTTCTTCAGTAATATATCAATTTGATGACAAGGATTATGAACTGTTCAAGAGACAGCTGGAGCGGAGCAAGAAGAATGGCGAAACAGGGGATAGGATTCAGGCTTGAACGCCTATGAGGTCCCCGATTTTTTTGCCAATATTCCCACAGAATTTCAGTTTTTCCTTGAGACTTGACATTGACAACTGATCTCCAGCTGCCTTATCAGGTAATGATTTCAAGACGTTTTTAATTTCATTTGCCAGAATTTCTGTGATCTTTACAGCCAGAGCTCTGTATGATGATGAGGATAAAATATCAACTCCATCCATTGATAAAGAGATCAACTTCGTTTTATTTGCCTCTAACTCCTTCAGGGTTCCATATATCATATCTAAAGGTCTCTGAATTTTATCTATTTCCACCATATTGTTAAGGGCAGAATTTGCGGTTATATCGACACTTTTCTCCTCATTTTTATATTCTATAGAGAGAAACGAACCGTCACCGCCTCTTGACATGACGAATGTGAAGGTTGCTTCACTGTCAGGGTCTCCGAACACCACAAATAGATTGCCCTTATTCAAACTCGCTGAGACTAGAGTATACTTATCAACCTTCTCCAAATCTATCTGAGCATCCTTTCCGGCCCAATTAGTGGCTGAGTCTATGGGCAACCTGACATTCCTTTCCAGACTGGAGAATTTTAGCGACTCTTTTAAAAGATCAACACTCGTTGATTTCAGAGAAAACTCATACTCTATTCCCCCATCAACCTTGTATCTGGCTGAAGAATCATAAATTCCGTCAGCCCATCTAGTTGATACATTAGTATCAAGTGTTTTTAATAAGCCTGAAGAGAGAATGGCTTGAATATTCTTGATTGCATTTGTCTTGGCAGAATTGTATGTAACATCCAGGTCCTCAATTTTTGATTTGAATTCTTCCTGCGTTTTTCCCTTGAACTTGTCCATAGTGAGTGTAACTAAACTCTTCATTTCGTTTGAAGCCTCTTCAAATTTAGAGATATGATTGGAAGCCGAGAAATTATCAAGCTCCTTGAAGATCCTGCTCTTAAGTTCTTCCACACTATTTACATCTTTATTCAGAGACTCTGTGAGGGTTTTCTTTGTCTCCTCGATCTCTTCCATCTCATTTCTACTTATGACTGCATCAAGGAGACATCTGTAGAAATTCTTGAACAGAGCATCAGAACTTGGATCGTTTTCGCCCATGCTTACCTTATCCCATATTACTTCGTGGTTTTAAGAGTTTATCCAAACCATTTTGAAACAAATGATGTTACCACTGTTTTTAGCCAATTATCACTAGCTTAACTGTTATAACCATGAAATGCATCATGCAATGAATGGAAAGCAAGGACAAAGTTGACACTCTTTCACCAATTATCAACACTCTTGAACTTGATATAAAGGCTGTGATTCAATTGAGTGACCAGAAGACTGAAATCTCAAGGGCCGATGTCATGAGAAGATTGGAGAATTCCAACACTGATGAAGTGAGGGAATTTTTAAAACTTGTAAAAGATTCTAACAAAGGTTCTGATCTGGGTATACTGTTCATCACAGCTGGTGAGTTCTTACTATCGGCATTCCTCCTTATTCTGGGTATTTTATTTGTTATACCTACTTTTGAAGGACGCGGCCTCACATCATATATGCTCAATTATTATGGCCATGTACTGAATACCCTGACTCAGGGAGGGGCTCTGATAAGTCTTGGCATTCTAGTTAATTTTATTGTTGCAATAGTTCTAATTCTCGCTGCATTATACTCCCTTAAAACTGCAAGAAATAATATGAGATTTCTTTTTCGGTGACGCCTTTGCTGGGAAAGCGCGCCATTCGTCAGGTCTTTGTAGGTAGATTGATAATAACAATCATAGCATTGCTAGTCTTTCTCTATACACTGAGCTTTACAATAGCATACAGGTCAGAAATATTTAATTTCAATTTTGTTGACATTTCTCAGGTACTTCTCCCCCTTACAGTGCTCATTCTACTTTTTTCAAGCCTGTACATCTTTCTATCTTTACCTTCGTCCCTGAAAATAAGATTCAAAAGACCAAAAATTGTGGGTAAACCAAATCCAGTCTACGGTTTCTTCATAATGCTAGCCATAGGCGTAGGCTCTACTCTCGGATCCCCATTGTTCATTCTAATACCTGAGAATGCCGTTCAGTTTGGAATCATATCAACCATATCCCTCATTGTGGCTACCATAACTTCCATTCTCATGTCAAGAGTTTATTTTCATATGTATGAATTCCACAGAAGCAATAATAGAGATATTGTTGGAGGGCCAGCATTTGTTAAGGAAGCCTATGGAACATCATCACTCAGATACTTTATCAGCCGAATTTCAATGTGGGTTGCCAATTCAGCTCTATCTGCATACTGTGTGATTATTTTCTTCGATTTATTATTCACTGTGATTCCATCACTCGAAGGTGCATCCATTGTAGGCAAAGTCATCGAATATGCCATCCTCTCACTATTCATCATATGGTTTACCATAAACGCATTCTTTGAAAGTAGATATCTGAAACTCATAGGGCGAGTTCAGTTAATTATGCTGGTGATCATGGCAGGTATTCTTATAGCAGAAGAAGTGATCATATTTCATGCCGGTAGTGTGCACATCATTCACCCCTTGTATTCGTTCACAGGAAACTGGTTCATGGATATACTGATTGATTCAGGGTATCTTTTCATATTGTTCTTTGGATTTCAGGAAATCATGGCTTTTCAGAGAAATGTTTCCGATAAAACCATAATTAAAAATTTCATTAAAATTCCAGACAGAACCATAGAACTGAACAAAGATAAAATAATAGAATGGTCCATGATATTTACTGTCATCATCTCTGCATCCATAAATATTACATACTCTTTGTCAGTACTTTACCTTCATCCTTCTTCAATAGGTATCGACTCCAATTCAATTCCAGCATTTTATATTGCAGATCTCACAGGTGGGACAATATGGACTCTCCTGATGATAATTGCCTTTATCATAGCAACACTTACAACCTTTGTTCCTGCTTTTCTTGCAGCTTCCAGACATTTGAGATCTCTAGGGGAGGATAGGATTTTTCCATTCTCGATTACGAGATTCTCATGGGTCTTCACGCTTATTTTTATCGTTCTCCTTTCAGCCGCAGGAGAAGAACTTCTGTTAAGTATTACTGACTTTATGGTACTTATGAGCCTTGGACTCATAATGCTGTCAGTTACGCACTATTCAAAGGAACTCGGCAGATTCAAGGGGAAAATTCTTCCAACAACAGTTGCGATACTTACATTTCTGTTCGGTTTTTTTAACTATTTTATTATGCCTGAAGTCATACTTTTTGCCGTGCTCATTATGGCAGGCACATATTTCATACACAATCTCATTGACATTGATCCTTCTGCTCTAAAGCTATTCATAGCATCACTGATGAGCATTTTGTTTCTATTTGATATCTTTATAGGGAATGTTGTAAAGAAAATTCAACTGAAGGAATCATTACTTAAAAGAAGCTTCGGGCTCAGTTACAGTTTCCTGATTCTTTTAATCTTCATTATGATGATAGTGGCAATTGTGGACTTTATACTTGAATGGAGATTGACAAAGGGGGAGAAACTCACTCCCATACTTTAGTATCATGAAGGTACAAAGGTGTAGAAGAATGCCGCAGGAAGTGGTGGCACAAAAAATGCTACCATAAGCAATGAAATTTGTATGGATATTGCGAGGTAAATAGATCTTGTGGAGCCGAAACTTGCCACATAAATACTCATTACTCCAAAAACATCCAATACAAAGTATGGCAAATATAACCCAGGAAAGCCCAGGAGTGAATTTGGTAATAGAACTAAATAATATGACCAGTAAAAAATGAGTGTAAGAATCATAGCAGACCCTCTGCGGAAATACAGACTGAGAGTTTCAACGCCAAGCATAGAGAAGATAACCTGCTCAGTGAACCCTGGATAATAAAATGACTCGAATATGTATTCAACTGAACTAACCCCCTGTAGATCTACGAGCAGTGCAAATGCCCAGATGATCATAACACTTATGAGAAACATGATCCATTTTACTGATAGAAGTGAAGATACCACTTTGGACTTCAGTTCAGTGTATCTTATAATTATATAAAGCTCGATGACAGGAAGCGGCATTAGAATATAATGGAGAATATACGCTATGTTTACATATTCAAATGTTAAAAAATTTATCAGGATTGCAATGCCCATGAATCCTATACCAACTATGACGGCCAGTCTTCGCGAGATCATGTTATATCTTTATGGTGAAGGTGGAAAAGATAATGAAGATAAGCGCAAGAGTCAAAAAACCATTGGTATAGGAGAAAAGTTTTCTGTACTCCTTTGCCTCTCCCTTTTTTTCAAAATAATAGTATGATGGTATGAGCATCCATAGTGCAAGCGGAACGGAAACGTAGAGATAGATGAAGTTGAGACCCATCTTCTGATAAATTAGAGGAAAAACTGTAACAAATGCCAGAATGATAGAATTGAGAAGAATGTATCTTCGTGTCGCAGGTATACCTTTTACCGAGGGCAGCATTGGAATGCCAGCATCAGAGTAATCCTGTTTATATTTGATGGCAAGAGACCAGAAATGGGTTGGTGTCCATACAAAGACAAGCACAGCAATAAAAATTGAAGCGGGAGAGATAATGCCCATAAAGGCAGCAGAACCTGCAACTGCTGGAAAGCTGCCTGCTATTCCCCCGATTACTATATTGAGGTCAGTTCTTCTCTTCAGAATCATTGTGTAAAGAACAGCATAACTCACAAACCCACACATGACAAAAAATACCGATATGGGAGACAGAAAAGAGAGACCTACTGTGAGAGAAACTAGAAGAAATAAAATCAAAAGCCCAACCATTATCTTTGAATTCAGTCTCACAACCTCTCTTCTTTTGGATACTCTGTTCATCTTTGCATCTATGTCTCTATCAAATATATTATTCAGAATTCCTGAAGCCATACTTGCAAAGGAACCTGACACCAGTAAGGGGATCAGGAGTATCAAATGCGACATGGCATAGGGATTTGTAAAAAACCCCGCTATGGCAACGAGGTCAATCAAAAATGTTAAGATC
>JAJZAR010000057.1 GCA_021799315.1 Thermoplasmata archaeon
TAAGGTTCCTGACAAACCAACAAACAAACCCCTCAGACTTCCAATACAGGATGTCTACTCTATAACAGGAATAGGAACTGTGCCAGTAGGAAGAGTTGAAACTGGAGTCATAAAACCCGGTGACAAAGTTATCTTTATGCCAGCCAACAAGCAGGGCGAGGTAAAATCAGTTGAAATGCATCATGAGTCACTTCCTCAGGCAGAACCTGGAGACAATGTTGGTTTCAACGTTAGAGGCATAGCAAAGAACGATGTCAAGAGAGGAGATGTTTGTGGTCCTGTTTCAGCACCACCCACAGTAGCTAAATCTTTCACAGCCCAGATAGTTGTTCTGAACCACCCTAGCGTTATTGCTCCTGGCTACAAGCCAGTCTTCCACGTTCACACAGCACAGGTTGCGTGCAGATTTGAAGAAATATTGAAGACCATTAACCCCAAGGATGGAACAACAAAAGAAGAACACCCACAATTCATTAAGACTGGTGATATAGCAGTTGTTAAGGTGATTCCTGACAAACCACTAGTAATAGAGAAGGTTGCCGAGTTCCCACAATTGGGAAGATTTGCTATTAGAGATATGGGTCAAACCGTAGCTGCAGGACTTTGCATGGATGTAGAAGTCTCAAAGTAAGTGAAGAAAAATGGCATCATATAGAGCTAGAATATCCCTCAGTGGAACAAACCATAAAGTAGTAGATGAAGTATGCCGAGAAATTAGGGGCATAGCACAGAGAACTGGAGTAGATATACATGGACCAGTTCCTCTTCCAACAAAGAGGTTGATGGTACCAGTCAGAAAGAGCCCAGATGGGGAAGGTTCTCCAACATGGGACAGATGGGAGATGAGAGTACATAAAAGACTCATTGACATAGACGGAGATGAAAGAACACTAAAGCAAGTAATGAAAATTTCTATCCCTGATGGTGTGCAGATCGAAATCCAGATGAAAAATTAATTTTTAATACAAAGTGATGTAAAATGGGCCGAAAAGAAGATAATATTGCAAAGGCTGCAAATCTAGTCAATAATTCTGAAAGCATCAGAAACATAGATATTGCAGCCCATATAGATCATGGGAAGACCACCCTCAGCGATAACTTAATTGCAGGAGCAGGTATGATGAGTGAAGAACTTGCCGGCAAACAGCTGATGCTTGATTATGATGAGCAAGAGCAGGCAAGAGGAATTACAATAAATGCGGCTAACGCGTCTATGGTGCATACTGTAGATGGCAAAGATTTTCTAATAAATTTGATCGATACTCCGGGACACGTTGACTTTGGTGGCGATGTCACGAGGGCCATGAGGGCTGTTGATGGTTGTATAATAGTAGTTGATTCCGTAGAAGGAGTCATGCCGCAGACTGAGACTGTCATAAGGCAAGCCTTAAGGGAATTTGTCAAGCCAACTATGTTTATTAATAAGGTAGATAGACTGATAAATGAACTTAAACTAAATGCAGACGAGATGCAGAAGAAGTTTGTAAAAATTATTAACGACGTTAACAAACTCATATTGAAATATTCTCCAGATCAATTCAAGAAAGATTGGCAATTGAATGTAGCTGATGGTAAGGTGGCTTTCGGGTCAGCTTACCATAACTGGGCCATTTCTGTTCCAGCAATGAAAACTTACAATGTTAATTTTAATGACATTGTGGAGATGGTTAGAGCAGGAAAACAAAAAGAACTGGCCAAAAAGGCACCATTGCATAAAATCATTCTGAATATGGTGGTCAAGCATTTGCCAAATCCCAAGGATGCTCAAAAGTATAGAATTCCCAATATTTGGAAAGGTGACCTGGAAACAACTATTGGAAAATCCATGTCAACATGCGACAGCCAGGGCAAAGTGGCCTTGATGATAACAAAAATTATCGTCGACCCTCATGCCGGAGAGATAGCCGTAGGGAGAGTATTTAGCGGTACACTTGCCAGGAGTCAGGAATTATACATAAATGGCGCCGCAGGTAAATTTAAGCTTCAGACATTAGCAATGATTGTGGGTCCAGATAGGATACAGGTCGATTCCATTCCCGCTGGAAACATAGCCGCAGTTATTGGGCTTAAGAGTGCCATAGCTGGTTCCACGGTTTCAGAGGTAGCCGACATGGAGCCTTTCGAACCAATGACTCATTATACGGATCCAGTAGTCACACTAGCTATAGAGGCTAAACACACATCAGACTTACCAAAGCTAATTGATGTGCTCAAAACAGTTTCAAAGGCTGATCCTTCTATTCAGGTTAATATTAACCAGGAAACAGGTGAACATCTAATTTCAGGGATGGGTGAATTGCATCTTGAAGTCACGCTTTACAGAATAAAGAATGATTATAAGATTGAAGTCACAACTTCAGATCCAATTGTTGTATACAGGGAAACAGTAGAACGGACAGGAGGCCCCTTTGAGGGTAAGTCTCCAAATAAGCATAACAGGTTCTATTTTAAAATTGAACCTCTGGAAGAATCAGTTGTTCAGCTCATAAAGGATGGAGTCCTGCCGCAGGGATCGAAATTCAAAGATAAGAGAGTTGTAGTCGAAAATCTTCAAAATGCAGGTATTGACAGAGATACAGCAAGAGGCATCGTAAATGTTCTTGGAGAAAATGTGATGTTTGATTGCACAAAAGGTATTCAATATCTCGATGAAACGATGGAATTACTTATTGAATCATTCAAGGAGGTTATAGAGAAAGGACCTCTTGCGAACGAGGGAATGACCCACATAAAAGCTAGCCTTATGGATGCAAAACTCCATGAAGATAGTATCCACAGAGGTCCAGCACAGGTTATCCCAGCTGGTAGAAACTCCTTATATGGTGCCATTTGCCAGGCAAAGAGGGTATTGATGGAGCCCATGCAAAAGGTTTTCATTAATGTGCCACAGGAGATCATGGGTTCTGTAACAAACGAAATCCAGCAGAGAAGAGGGGTTGTGGATGAAATGAACATTGAAGGCGATGATATAGTTATCGTCTCAAAGGTTCCAGTGGCAGGCATGTTCGGATTTGCATCAGCCATAAGGAGCGCAACAGGAGGTAAGGTTCTGTGGAGTTCCGAAAACTCAGGATATCAGAAAGTCCCACCAGAAGTGCAGAAGGATGTTGTAACAAAGATACGAACAAGAAAGGGTTTGAAGCCGGAACCATATAACGAAGATTATTACTCTTCCCTGTAACCGCTTTCATTTTTACAATCCCTTTTTTTTGGCAAAATTATTTTTGAATTAAAGCTTGTATTTATTTATTGCTGAAGTGATAACGATTTATGGTTGTTACAAAAGTATTCTGTTATAAGTGTGGCTCTGCAAGAGAATCTTTCGAAATTTTATGCACTAAGTGCGGATCACCCTTTATTATTAAGGTATCAGGTTCAGTGGAACGCAGAATTCAAGATAATTATGACTATTTTGGTCAAAGTTTCCTTCCGATGGAAAATCCAACTCCAATTGTGGAAACAGAAGATTTCAAAGCCAAGCTAGAATTTTTTTCATCTACCTTATCGTATAAGGATAGAGGAATGAATACCTTATTCTCTTTTTTGATCAAAAGCGGTTACCTGAAAGAAGGAGATGAGGTGTCCGAGGATTCTTCAGGAAACGCTGGTGCATCTTTCTCTCTTTTTTGTAATATGTCAAAGGTTAAAGGCGCAGTCTATGTATCAGCAGGTGCAAACAGGATGAAGATTAGACAGCTTGAATCCTATGGCTCCACTACTGAAGAGGTTAAAGGGGATAGAAAGGCTGTGGAAACCGCAGCAATGAATTGCGGGAGAAAGTATCTTGGGCATCAGTACTGGCCAGAATTTTATGATGGATTCAGAACTATTTCATATGAGATCAACCAGCAACTTCCTGAAATGCCAGAGAATATTCTTATTCCCTTTTCTACCGGTACACTTTATCTTGGTATCTATGAAGGGATGATGCATCTCCTACAAAACAAATTGATCAAATCAATTCCAAAACTATGGGCTATTCAGCCGGAGGTGGCATCAGGTATGTATGATTTTCTCAATGGCGTAAAGAAAGAGCAGAAGCGTTCCATAGCTGATGCGCTTACAGGTGTATTGCCTCTAAGACACGAGTACATAGCATCAATTATAGGTATGAATGGACGCTGTGAAACTGTATCCGAGGACGAAATAAGGATGGCAAGGGCCAGTATGTTACACTTTGGAATCGATTGCGAATACAGTTCCGCTGTGACCTATGCGGCTTTAAAGAAGTTCGATTTGGAAAATAACTCTCTCCTCATTCTCACAGGGCATGGGATTAAAAATATCAGTTTAATTTAGGTATTTCGTTTTCCTTAACTAATTTTCCATTAAGCGTAAGAGAATAGGTCACTTCAGTCCCACCCTTAATTGCGAGGAGTGTAACACTGCAATACTTTTCCAAGGATAGGTTGATCGCCTTCACCACATTGTCCTCCGAAGCATCCGTGTCAATATTATAATGAAACAGTGCCTTTTTTAGGAGTTTTGGTTCCTCTTCAAGTCTTTCTCCTTTCATAGTAACATTCAGGGATTCTATCTTCTTGTGCATTTTGGTGATAATTAGAATAATATCACTAGTTGAGCACCCTCCCATTGCCATGAGCAAAAGCTCTGTGGGACTGTATTTTTTTTGGTCTCCACTGATTGGCTCCCTTATGACTATTTTATTTCTGTCTTGATCAGTGCTTGTTAGCCCCACATCTTTTGTGTATTCGAAAGAAACTGAAAGGCTCATTCCTTATCTACCTTCCGAAGGAGAGCACCAAGAGTTTTCAGCGCATTTAACATTGCACTGAGACCTGCTGCAACTTCAGGATCTTTTAACATGCCCATCAATCTGAAAAGCGAAAAGTTTTCAGGTTGCTTTGCCCCATCAACCATTGAAGACCATAGTTCTTCGCTGTTGTACAATATGGCGTTTATAGCCCCTTGAGCAGTGTTGCTGGATAGCGATGCCATAAGAGCAAGAAGCAGATTGACCAGGGAAATGCCTCCAATATGGATTTCTCTTTTATCGAGAAGTGAGGCAATTGCCTTGGAGTTACTTGGCATATTTTCGGTAAGTAATTTCTCTAATAGTTCTATATTTCCAGATTCTTTCATTAGCTTAACCATATTGAGCAATCCCAGCATAGTGTCTTCATCATCCATTAAACCAGACAGAGCAACTTCAATTTTGTCATTTTCATTTTTTTCCATTTTTTGCACCTCAGAGATATCCTTGGGAATAGCCCCCAAAATAGGAGTGATACGAGTAGAGTTTAAGTAGATAGTCGCTTCGGCTGGCCCTACCTTGGCTGAACTCTCCATTTATGTCTATGGAGAAACTGGTTGCCCTCTCTTCACTCTCCAACAGGTAATCTGTATAAAGACCTATGTAGTAATCTGGTTCAGGATATCCACTTATCATATGAGCCAACTTTGCCGTGATAAAATCAATTTGCTCATAGTTCATCTCCCAGAAAGAAGATTTGAATTTTGGTCCAATGCCAACTATGAAAATTTCAGGATGTTCCTTCACACATAAGTTATTGAAGTCTATCTCTATTGGAGCCATATCGGACTTTTTGAAATCAGTCTTAGCAAGATATTCTTCCATTGTTGCTTTTCCTATAACAATGGGTAAATCGAATTTGAGAGTTTTTCCATCATCCGATTGAACTTCCTTATTTTTTATGTTTATTTGGGACAGTTTAAAGTCAAAAACCTTGTTAATCTGGTTCTTATCAAGAACTTCAACTATTTTGTTGTGAAATGTTTTATTATCCATCATCTGCTTAAATGAGGACGCATAAGTAATTTTTACATCCTTATCTAAGGATTTGTTCTTAAAATAGTTAGACAACAAAACAGCTAGGTTAACTCCAGCCACAGGACTTTGAATGCTTTCGCCATCCTGATAAATCAATATTTCTCCTTTTTTAAACTGGCCTACATCCTCTCTTAACATGAGTGATTCCTGTGTTGTTATAATGGTGCGAACTTCCTGTGAAAAACCAGGGATGGCCATATCATCTTCAAAGAAACCGTTAGTTATAAGGAGATAATCATAGCGTATTAGCTTTCCACCCTTTGTGTTCAAACTTTTATCCCTGACATTGAGAGTTACAACCTCATCCTTCACGTATTCCACACTTAACTTGATCTGGGAATTTATGCTTCTCTTCAGCTTATGGTGATCCACAAGAGATGTTGGGACGAATATGTTTGTGTCTTTGAATTCCACGTCATTTGCGCTGCCAACAATTATCACCTCTATCTCATTCTTATTAGCCCTCTGCACCAACTTATTAGCCGCCATCACTGCCGATTCATTATCACCAAGTATTACAACCCTGTCCGGTACTTTCATAAATTCACCTGTTAATTCGCTATTTGGATGTGGTAGAAATTATTTCTTTGTATTATAATTTTTACAATTATCATGAGTAAATGTGAACCTTATTCTCTGGAGTTTAACAATAATTTTTTTTAAAAATTTTAAGGTTTCATGATGAATGACACCTATGATGAGTAACCCATGGGAAATAGCAGAAGAGAAAAATGCAATTAGATCGTAAAGTTAATAAGACTGAATGTTTATCAAAATGCTAATTCTTAATACGGCGAATTCAATTACTAACTAATGGAAAGCAAAATAAGTATTGTTGAGAAGCAGAAAGACTCTATCACATTCGAAATAATGAATTATGACAATACTCTTCTCAGGCCACTTGTTGAAGAAATTCAGAAGGACGAGCAGGTGACAGAATCAAGATATTATATCAAACATCCCGTAATCGACAACCCAAGAGTATACGTTAGAGTAAAATCTGGCAAGCCACAGGCAGCAGTGAAGAGATCTATCAAAAGACTGAGCAAGGTCTTTGAGAATTTGTCCAACGAGTTAAACAAGGAACTCAAAAAGAATGACAGTTCTAATTCAGAACTATCGGACATCAATAAGAAGGCTAAACCAACGGACAACTGATGGCTTGAATTTATCTACCAGTAGTCTTCTTGTTATAGAAGTGGAAAAGGGGCGTCAGAACCTCGCTCTGGAAGAAATAAGGAGTCTTGCAGGAGTTGACAACGTAAGGGATATAGTATCCTACGGAGATGGCATCTGTCTCATACACGATTTTTTAAACAAGGATAAGTTATCTTTCACAAAGCGGATAGGAAAGGTTATAGCTATTTTTGATAATTTTAGTGATATACGCAATGTAAATTTGCCCGCAGGCAAATTCTACGTGAGGATTAAGGATATCAACAATTGCCACGGGACAGATACTGAACCTATCCTGGGCGAAATGCTTGAAGGGAAAGGTAGAATCTCTTTCAGGGAACCCGACTTTGTCATTCTGGCGTATCATCTCGACAGGTGGTACATTACTGAACAAGTATTCAGCAGGGATTCATCAGAAAGCAACAGGCGCAGGGCACCTCTCAGACCGTTCTTCTCGCCAATATCCATGGATCCTCATTTTGCCTCTTTCCTTATAAATATTGGATATTTCAAGAATGGCGCAAGAATTCTTGATCCTTTCTGCGGAGGGGGCGGCATTCTGATTGAGGCATACATCAAGGGTTTTCATATCACAGGCATTGATATCATGAACGAAATGGTTGTGGGAGCCAGAACCAACCTGAAGTACTATGGTGCGAGAGATTTCGAGATAATTAGAGGCGATTTTTTGAAAATGCCTGTGGACTCAATTTTTGATGGAATAGTAACAGACTTCCCATACGGTCGAAATTCTCACATATCGGAAAATTCGCAGAATCTGTATTCAGGTGCATCTGAAAAAATGTCAGAATTACTTAATTCAGGTTCGCGTGCTTGTGTGGTTACAGACGACAAAAATAATCTAAAAGAGTTTGAAAAAAATTTCGTCATTGATGCAGTATTTCCTGTAAGGGTTCATAAATCTCTAACAAGATTTTACACGAGATTAATCAGAAGATAGATCCTTCGCGAAATATCTGCTGACAAGATCTTCCACAAGATTCACTGGAATTTCGAGATCTGAGGAAACCCTCTGCACATCTAGGCTCTCCAGATATTCAAGCAGTATCTGTCTGGCAAATCTGCTATCAACTTCTCTGTTTATCTTATTTCTCAAATTATGGATTATGAAATTCTTCTCATCAAGGAGAGCCTGTCTCTGTGTCATAAGATCATCCATCTTCGTGTTGATCTCCTCAAGTTTTTTCAGAGATATTTCACCCGAGAATTGTTCCGGTTCCTCTTCGCTTGAAACGTGTTTGGTTATATGAATGAAATTTGGGGTATAGATCGGA
>JAJZAR010000058.1 GCA_021799315.1 Thermoplasmata archaeon
TTTGTCCCCCCATTCTGATCCTCTCTTGTATGCTGCGAAGAAGTCTGTCGGATCATGCCCGTGCTCTTCAAGCTTGTATACTCTTTGCCTGAAAAATTCGTATGTATTATCCTTGTTATAAGTTACGCATGGACTGAAAACATCTATGAAGGAAAACCCCCTGTGTAAGACGGCTTTTTTAATGGTTTCCTTCATATGTTTTACATCTCCTGAAAATTCCCTGGCCACAAAGGTTGCTCCTGCATTCAATGCCATAGTAACCGGGTTGATAGGTGGTTCTATATTACCTTCAGGAGTTGTCTTTGTCTTCAACCCCAGAGGAGAGGTGGGTGATGCCTGACCCGTTGTGAGGCCAAATATCTGGTTATCAGACACAATATATGTGATATCCGGGTTCCTTCTTGCTGCATGGTAGAAGTGTTGTGTACCTTCGTTAAACCCATCTCCATCACCCCCGTATGCAATCACTGTGAGTTCTGGATTTGCCCATTTTATTGCAGATGCCGCAGGTAATGATCGCCCATGAAGTCCATGGTATCCATATACCTTGGCAAACTCTGGCATATTGCTTGAGCATCCTATACCTGAGGTTATAACTGTATTCTCAGGCTTTATTCCAAGTTCAGCCAATGCCATGGGGATTGCTGTCAATTGAGCAAAGTTTCCACAGCCGGGGCACCAATCAGCCTTTACGCTTCCTTTAAAATCTCCTAATGTAACCATTATTTTCACGCTCCTATCTTTTTCTTTATTTCTTCAGCCAGTGCTCCTGGATAGAATGACTCCCCATCATATTTTGTTATAAGGTCTGATTCCAATGAAAGTTCTGACCTTATGAGTCTTCTCAGTTGACCTGTGTAATTATTTTCCACAAATATAACCTTCTTTTTTCCGCTGGCAAGTTTCTTAATGTCTGGATTCACAGGGTATGGTCTGTTAACTTCTATGGCGCCGATCTTAATACCCTTATTTCTAAGAATATCTATTGCCTCTTCCACTGAGCCCTGTGTTGAACCCCATTGAATGACAGCGTATTCTGCATCATCCAACCTGTAGGTGGGAGTTGGTTTGATCTCCTTCATGAAAGTCTCCATCTTCCTCATCCTTTTTTCCATGATCCTCTCTCTTGCCACAGGATCTGTAACTGCATCGCTTACCACATCTCCCCTTTCATCATGCTCATCAGAGTCCTCATTGTGCATCAGATTGGGAGTGCCTGGCAATGCTCTGAGGGAAATACCATTTTCAGTAAACTGGTACCTCTTGTAGTCCTTTTCGTCCCCTTTTGCAAATTTTCCCCTTTCCACCTTCGTCTTTAGGTCCAGATTCTCAATTGTGTCATAATGTTCTGCAAGATAGAGATCAGTGAGGAAAAAGACAGGCATCTGGTACTTTTCAGCCATGTCTAGAGCTTCGCCTGCCATATAATATGCCTCTTCAATGTTCCTCGGTGCCAGTATTGCTTTGGGGAAGTCTCCTTGAGAGGCACCTACCACCTGTAACAGATCTCCCTGTTCAGTCTTTGTTGGCAAACCCGTTGATGGCCCTGCTCTCTGTGCTTCATAAATCACAAGCGGTATTTCCATCATTGAGGCCATACCTACAGCTTCAGTCATCAGAGCAAATCCTCCACCGGATGAACCGGTCATTGCCCTAACTCCAGCGTAGTTTGCCGCGGCCGCCATATTTATTGCAGATATTTCATCTTCAGTGATCTTAACAAATACCCCAAACTTTTTCTGGTGGGCAGCCAGATAGTGTATTATGGAGGAAGCGGGTGTCATTGGGTACCCGAAATATGCCTTCAAACCTGCCCTTACTGCACCTAACCCAGTAGCCTCTCCGCCTGCCATAAGGTAGAGTTTTTTCTTTGGCGTTTTTAATTCCTTACTGGCAGTTCCAAACTTTTCCACAAAGTAGTCGTATCCCTCCTTTGCAGCTTTCACGTTCAACTCTGCTATTTCCCCCTTGTTCCCAAATTGATCTCTGATTACTTCTGCAATAACTTCAAAATCTACCTGAAAATATCCAAATGAAGCACCTATAGCAACAGTGTTTTTCAACAATGTGTTTTTACTGTATTTTTGAGCTATCTCTCCAAGAGGCATTTCGCAATACTTCACATGATCATATTTTGTGAAGTTTGTTATGGTTTTATCATAAATTACTACACCTTTGTCATCTATTGGAGCAGCTCCTCCCTCTGTAATTTTTGGGTTTGTATGCCTTTCCAGTGTATCCTTATTCAGTGCTATAAGAAGATCAATGCCATCTCCCTGATTCTTTACCTTCTTGACTGAAGCCCTTATCTGATACCAGCTATAGCCCCCTCGTATAATGCTCTGATAATAGTTATACGTGGATACATACAGTCCACTTCTTGAAAAAACTCTTGCAAGTATGAGTCCTGCTGACTGGACACCATCTCCAGCAGCCCCACCCACTCTAACGATAACTTCATTCTGATCCATTAAAACTCACTTCTTAACCTGTACACATATCACTACAAGCTATAAATTTTTTTTAAAAAATGAGGGCAAAACGTTTATTAAAAATTTAGTGAAAATATTCCAAGTGAATTGCAGTTGTAAAGAGTTGAGGATTAGAAGCTATCTGCTCATAAGGCTCAGACAAGTGTCTCTAGAAGTCCAACGATTTTCTGATCGAATTTGGAAGCTATTTCGCTTTTTTTGCCGGGAGAATGCCTGAATTCAATGTATTCCATCCTATTGAAAAGGACTTTGGTAATACCACTATCCATTACAAGAATCTTTGACGGTAGGTCTATTGCCATAGTAGGTGACTCTTTCATTAGATTTGTTCCTCCTGCAGGATTCCCAAATATGATCAAAGACGCAGAAAACATTGTCAAACCTACATTTTCTGCGGCTTTTCTGTGATCTATAACGCCAAATATTGTGAAGCCACTTTCAGTTAACTTTAACTTAATTTCTTCTAGCACTTTCTGGAAGGGCAAGCCATATTCTTTATAATATATTCCATCAGGGACCTTATCTCTTGCCATATTGATCGTTCTAAATTGCCTCTATGAAATTTATTCTTTTGTACCGTTTTAACATGAAATTATAACATAAGCAAAGGGAAAACGATCACAGCGATAAGTGCCTCAATTATGTCACTTGAGAACCAAAATGACGTATACTGCCAGAATAATTGGAATCTGTTATCGTAAAGGTTTAAGCGCCGGGGGGGAGATTCGAACTCCCGAGCTACAAGAGCAGTAGATCTCGAATCTACCGCCTTACCAGGCTAGGCTACCCCGACATTAAAGCTTTTTATGCTCAACCATTATGCATTTGTCCATAATGACTTTTATGTTGTTCCTCTCAGCGAGTTCTGCAGCTTCCTGATTGATGACTCCAAGTTGCATCCATATGGCCTCAGGTTTTACCTTTATTGCTTCCTCCACAACTGGAAGGACAGCATCTGGCTTTCTGAAAATATCCACGACTTCAATGTTGTGTTCCTTAGAAGCACTCACCAGATCCGGGTAAGATTTTAACCCTTCCCAGGTTTCAAAAGTTGGGTTTATAGGTATTACATTATACCCGTGATCCACGAGATACTTAGACACTCCATAACTGTCTCGATCCTGTTTGTTACTTATACCTACAACTGCAATATGCTTATATTTCTTTAAAATTGATTCTTCAAGACCCTTTTCATTCATGATAGAAAATGGGAATGTGGGATTTAAGTTTTGGTCTACTTCAGAATTTTTTCTATCTCTTCCTTAGTAAATATCTTGTAGATCTTGTCTCCACTGATAGACGCAACTTCTGGAATTTTAAATTCTGCCCCATCTTCCAGAGAGGATTTAAGAGCGTTTATACCAAGCAGTATGGCACCCTTCTCATCAAGATCTTCACGGTATTCCTTCTCAATGTGAGCAAGTACCTGATCTCTGCCTGCTCCAATTGCTGTAGCTTTATATTCATTTATTACACCGGACGGGTCAGAATCAAAAAGCCTGGGCCCAACCTGATCTACTCCTGCAAATATGATTGAGACACCATAGGGTCTGACACCGCCGTACTGTGTGTATTGCTGCATCTGATCAGCTACCTTTTTTACCAGGTTTTCAATATTAACAAGAGCCCCATAGCTTACTTTTTCCTGCTGTGTAACTATTCTTGCAAAGTCTATAAGAACCCTTGCGTCAGCTCCAAGGCCAGATGTAACACATCCAACATAATCATCAATAAGCTGAATTTTTTCCAGAGAGTTCTGCTCCATGAGCTTACTTCTGGGTCTCTTTTCAGAGAGCATTAGAACACCGTCCTTAAATTTAATTCCCACTGCAGTCGATCCTCTCTTAACTGCTTCTCTTGCATATTCTACCTGAAAAAGTCTTCCATCGGGAGAGAAAACTGTTATAGCTCTGTCATAAGCCATCTGTCCTTGTTGCATTTGTTTTCACCGTGAATCCCTTAACGACTTTGTCTAATAAATGTTTTCTAATTTTTGACGTTATCAAACCTTTTTTTGGCTTTTGAATTAAATAGATATATTAACTTAAAAGTTGGAACTTTGAAACAGTTAGAGAATGCGGAGTAGAAGGCAGAAAGTGAAACATGAACAAATATCTGGCATCCATATAAGGTCAATTTCTTTAAGGCATTAAAAGCCCTAATTTTTCCACAGTGATGTGCATATGATTATTAATCCGCATCTGATCATATTTTATGTTTCCCTATTGCAGCAGTTGCAAGGCAAAGAAAAATCTGTGTGGCCTTGGTTACTGCCCAATTATCCAGAATGTTAAACAGGCCGTTCCTTCCATAAGAAGAATCACAGGTGTTGAGGAAACAGATACACCCCCAGGCATATTTGTTGGAAGCTACGGTTATCCATCTGTGCTGGCGGGACCTACCGCTCTTTACCAGAGAGACCTTTTCGATTATTCGAGAGACAGAAGAGCTATGAGCATGGAAGACATTATATCAACAAATTCCAATGTTTACCGGACAGCCACATCTGTAAATGTGAAGAGACCCGACTCATCGATCTCTGAGTACATTCTTGAAAGTGCTTCATCCACAAAGAATTTCGAAATTGAATTCACCGCGAATCACTTTACAGCACGAAGAATGGAAGATGGAGACTTCTTTGAGACACCAGTGGGTTCGACCGCAATGGTTTCAGGTTTACGAGTCACTGGCAATCCAAAGATACCTCAAATTGTTGATTATCTTCACGAAGATCCTTATGTCAAAGCTTCAGATGCCATAATGAAACTCTATA
Organism: Thermoplasmata archaeon; assembly: GCA_021799315.1. Taxonomy (GTDB): domain Archaea; phylum Thermoplasmatota; class Thermoplasmata; order Thermoplasmatales; family Thermoplasmataceae; genus Cuniculiplasma. The sequence goes on from JAJZAR010000058.1 coordinate 5,266, forward strand.
CAAAAGGATTCAAACCTGAATATCTGCAAAACATAGTTGCTGGAGGTATTGTTGGACTTAAAAACAACAGGAAGATGGTGCCCACAAGATGGTCTATCACAGCCACAGACGATATGATTTTCAAGCAGATGAAACAGGAGATTCTCCGATATGACTGGATACCGGAGATAAGAGTTTTCAACAACACGTTTCTTGGAAATAACTTTCAGGTAATATTGTTGCCTGGCCCATTTAGCTTCGAAATGCTGGAACAATGGAATCGTGGTTCTCTGTGGGGACAGGGGTCAGTAGCCATTGACTATGAAGGAACAAGAGGCCGAACAACCTATGCCTCTGCCATTACAGGTGCTTATTATGCTGCAAGATTGTCAGCAGTGCAGTATTTAAAAACCATAAGAAGACAGGCATCAATAATTGTTATACGCAACATTGGGCCAGAATATTACTCTCCTCTGGGCGTCTGGGTAATAAGAAGTGGAGTTGAGGAATCCTTTTCAAAGCCCATGGAAAAGTTTGACTCCACACAGACTCTGGTCAAAGAAAAGCAGTTCATTATCCCAGAAACAAGAACAAAATCAAGAATTCTTAAGGAACAAACGTCTCAACGGAGGCTTATGGATTTCAATGAATGATCACATTGTTCTGGATAACCATTTTCATCTAAATTACAATAATGATTTCCTTGCAGCTCCTAAACTATTTCAGAAACAGGGTGGGACAGCCATAAATTTAACTGTACTCCCTGAGAATATATCTGACCGAAACCATTACAGAGTGCTTTACGAAAAAACTATGACTATGGCTGAAAGAGTAAGGTCACAGACTGATCTTGATGTTCTAATTACCCTGGGACCGTACCCTCTGGACTTTCTGAACTGGGTTAAGTTAGGAATGGATCCTGTTGATGCCATGAAAGAAGGCGTTGATCTGGCGTGCAAAATAATTGAGGAAAAAAAAGCCAATGCAATAGGTGAGATTGGAAGGATACACTTTCCTGTGGATGAAACTGTCACTGCAAAGTTGAATGAGATCCTTGAATATTCCATGGGCAGAGCACACGACGTGAACTGTCCCGTAATCCTGCACACTGAAGATCTTTCTGCACACGCTGTGGAAAATGTGGAGAATATGGCAAGGAAAAATGGGTTGCCCTTACAGAAATTGATAAAACATCATGCACTTTTTGAAAATATAAGCCATGCCTCAGAAATGATCTTCTCCTTACCAGCTTCCAGAACAAATATGAGATTGGGTATGACTCAGGATATACCATTCTTCATGGAAACAGATTATGTTGATGATCCCCTAGATAAAAACAGATATATGCCTGCAGATTCAGTTCCTAGAAGATATGCCACAATCTTACAGGAATATGGATTGAAAAGAGAATCCCTCATAAATGATATATTCGGAACTCTCCCTGAGAGAGTATATGGTGGGGATGCTTTTCGTGCAAGATGAATGGGGGAGTTCAAGTTTGAACTAATCTGTTTAGATATCAAGACTTGGAATGAAATGGAGGAAATAATCTAAGCCCACTTATGCTCCAGACTTGTATAAGATAAGTATTTGCTTGCCACCTCGATATACGTCAAACTAACACAATAAACAGTATCGAGAAGTTAATTTTGTGGAAAATATACCTCGGGCAAATATAAAGAAGTTAGGAAAGTAACGCAGAATTTACTCAAAAAAATGGTTACACGCAGACTAGTTAGACTTTTTGTCCGCGTGTCTTGCTAAATATACTGAGGTGCCGGCCACGATCCCTACCATCACCAACAGCAGTGAGAAAGCTGTGGATATGGAAAATGTGGAAATTGACGTTGTCCCGAAACCAAAGAGATAATTCCACCCAATATTACCAGAGGTGGCATAATAGTTCGATGCTGGAAGCCCAATAAGAGCATCCGCTATCATAAGAATGCCCAGAAGTGTACTGCCGGCGAAGAGACCATACATAGACGTCTTTGTCATTTTTTTAGAACCCAGAGGGATTAACATTGCTATTATGGTCAATACCACATATGCAATCAGCCCCAACCAGTGATAATAAGCTTGAGTTCTCATCACATTATCATAAGCTATAAGATATATGGATGACCCCAGAGCAACTACGGCTGAGCCTATATTGAGGTAACGAGTTCCATCACCTCCCACCAAAGCAGTGATTCCTAAGGTTACAACAAAAAGGGCTATAACTACTCCTCCTGCTATGAAAGGATCATCATTTACAGATGGGGTTGTAATGGGCGGTGGCGTGGAAGAGGATGTTTTGTTGACCACAGTTACATTTACTGATACTGAAGGAGATGGATCATCTCCAGTTGCTGTGAACTTTAATACGTAAAGGGCAGGCTTAAGACTCGAGGAGGCAGATATGGTTGCAACTCCACTGTAGCTTGGATCCTGAGCTCCAGTAGAGAAAGAAACTGATAGGCCAGAAATTGAACTGGATGACATAGATGTGCCCCATGTTGTTCCGCTAACTAACTTGACAGAATAGGATATCTGAACACTTGAATCCTGTGCAACTGTAACAGATGTTGTGTTCAGAGAGATTTTGGAGGTGCCAATAGAAGACATGGGCCCATAACCTTGAATTTGAGATCCAATATAGGTCCCATTTGAGAGCCCTGCTCCAGCTATGCCAATAACGGAAAAAACGCCAGAAACCATCAGAACTGTAAGTAAGATGACTAATTTCTTATGCATTACTTTGCATCTATACATAAATATAAATACTTTTCTTAGCGAAAATATACAAAGATAAAAAATTAATATAATATTGCTATTCGGGATAATTTGCATTGCTTATTTCCTTGTTTAAACGAGTTTTCTCTTATGCGTTCTAACAATTTATCAGTATAAGAGTTAATCTTTGGCAATCGTTTTCGCATCATAATTCCAAAATTTTAGATCATAAGAATTCTCCCCTAATTAAGAAGGACCAAATTTCATTTTCAAAATATAGAACTCTAAGTCATTAAGCTTCATTACTCGTTTAAAGGT
>JAJZAR010000059.1 GCA_021799315.1 Thermoplasmata archaeon
AAATAATCGAGAAAAATTAAAACTTGACGATATTGATATAGTATATCTTTTTGAAAACGAATATTCAGCAATATTTACTAATAAAAATGATATACCTGTTATTGGTTCACAGCATATGAGCTATGGCAAAGCCTTTACGAAAAACTTCTTTCCTTATTCATATTATTACAAAATATATTTAAAAAATATAAACGGATATCATGCATTCCCGCAGACAAAAGATATTTTTGATAAACACTATTTTCAGTCTCGTATGATATTATCAAATGGTGTAGATACATCATTGTTTTACCCAGACTATAAATTAAAAAATGGCAAGTTAAAATTTTTATTCGTGGCTGGCCTAACAATGGCAAAGGGATTTGATATCCTATTACCATTAATTAATAAATTTAAAGATAATAATAATTTAGAATTCCATATAGCTGGGGGGCACAATGGAGGGAAAGGTAAAAGAAAATAATAATATAATATATCACGGTGTTGTAAATAATAATGAATTAGCTAGATTATATCGTGAATGTGATATATTTATTTATCCAAGTCACAACGATACTTATTCATTAGTTACCTTACGGGCATTGTCTTCTGGCTTATATGTTCTCACAGGTAACTTCTTTAAGGGGGTTTTTGACGATTTCAGTGAGTATCTAGTATAACGTTTCCTAATTTCTATTACCATATTGCCCATTTATACCTCCCGGCATATCATCCATCTTGTATTCCCATATGAATTCCACAGGTTCTTTATTGATTTCCTCGAAATACATATCTATCCTGCTCTTCAGTTCCTCCTTTGTCTCAACCCTCATGCCCCTGAGGAACGACCTTGCCATCCTGCTGAACATTGTTTCAACTATGTTCAGCCATGATGCATGCACAGGGATGAATGCAAATTTGAATCTTCCATTTCTCTCATTGAGGTATCTCTGTGTTTCAGCAGATTTGTGTATTGAGTGGTTATCCAGTATGATTACAATTACATATCCCTCAGGGAATTTAGAATCAATAAGCCTGAGGAACTCTATGAATTCCTCTGATCTGTGCCTTTCCCTTACAATGTGTGTTACCTCACCTGTTAAGAGGTCTATCCCTGCAAGCAATGATAGCGTTCCCAGTCTTTTATAGTCATGGTTTCTTGACCATGTGCTGTGTTCACTGGAGGGAGGCCTGTCAGAATATAAATTACCGGTAGCCTGTATGCCGGGTTTCTCATCATATGATAGGAGTGCTACAAGGTCTTTCTTTCCCTCTTTCCTGTATATTCCAACCTCCTTGTACACATGCAGGAGCTCCCTCTCCTTTATATCAAAATCAGGATCTGTTTTTTCCTGGTAATATGTTATTTTATATGGCCTTATCCTGCTCTTCCTTAATATCTTAGATACCGTTCCGTTTGCTATGTGTTTCAGACCGTACTCCTCAGGTGCATTCTCCCTTATGTATTCTGTGAGTAACCTGTTTGTCCACATCTCATAGCTTTTTCCAAGTTCAACTGGCTTGGTGCATGCAATCCTGATTATGTAGGACCTTGCAGGATCACTTATGCTTCTGGGTTTACCCGTTCTTCTGGCATCGTGCAGTGCTGTTTCAATGCCAAGTGCAAGGGCCTTATTTATTATTCTGTACACCTTCTGCTTATTGGTTGACAATGATTCTGCAATATTATCAGGCTTCTCACCATGTGAATACATTAAGAGAATCTTTGACCTCTCAACAACCCTTGCCTCTCCAGTCCTTGATGCTGATAGCTTCTTCAGCATTGATTCCTCATCGCCTGTCAGTTTCAATTCACCCTTGGCTTTCTTGAACACCATGGTAACATATTACAAAAGAGTATTAATAATAGTAACACTATTATAGAAACGTTATGCTATATTTTAAAACTTGCCAGAGTCTGATAAACATAGTTAAATTTATTAGGCACGAGTTGTTAAAGAAAAATATGGACAAAAGAGTTGAGAATCTTAGTCTTGATGCAAAGGAAAAAATTGCGTATTCTGTCATAGAGGATGTGTTCAATAGGTTTTCACGTCCGGTTGTTGTTTGGAGTGCTGGGAAAGATAGCACGGTTGTTCTACATCTTGTTAAAAAGTACGTTGAGAATACAGGCGTAAACATGCCACCAGCACTTTTTCTCGACCATGGTCAGCACTACGATGAAACCTTTTCCATGCTTGACAGTGTTTCTAAGGATTGGGGTTTCCGTGTTGTTGTGGCAAAGAACGATGACTTCATAAATAAGGTGAGGGACGGAAAAGTCATGGTCAGCGATCTGAATACAGAAAACATGAAGGAATTAGAAAAAATAGGTTTAAATGGAGACACAATTCAGTACAACTTGGATTCAGAAACCGGAAACCACCTTCTTAAAACTGTCCCAATGAAAAACGCTATCAGGAAATACCGATTCGATGCACTCTTCGTTGGAGTCAGATGGGATGAAAACCTTGCCAGAAGCAGTGAAGTGTTCCTTAGTAAACGCAATGATCCTGAACATTTCAGGGTTCATCCCATACTCACTTTCACTGAAAAGGACGTATGGGCTTACATTTTCAAATACAAATTGCCAATTCATCCGTTATACTACAAGGGATACAGGTCAATTGACGGTAAGAATGACAGCAAACCAATATCCGATAAGCCAGCATGGGAACAGGACCTTGAAAATACCTCCGAAAGGGCCGGTCGATCCCAAGACAAGGAAGGAATAATGGAAAGACTCAGAACGTTGGGATATATGTAGATACCATGAAACCTAACATTATTTTGATTGTAGTTGACACATTAAGAAGGGATGCTATACAACCATACAATGAAAAGGCTCGAACTCCAAATATAAATAATTTCTCAAACGATTCGAACGTTTTCCAGGACGCTATCTCCCCCTCCCCGTGGACTCTACCCTCACACGCTTCCCTCTTTACTGGATTGTATCCAACTGAACACAAAGTAAGAAATTTACCAGATATGGATATCTCAACCAATTTTTTCAAAATGCGGGAACTACTAAGAGGAAACAAATCCATTCTCCTTTCGGAGGAGCTCAGAAAAAGAGGATACAATACTGTGGCATCCGTTGCGAATCCGATACTATCGCCCGAGTCTGGATTTGATGAAGGCTTTGACGTTTATATGCAAATGGACTATGCCGGTATCAATACCAGATATAAAATGGACAATATCAGAAAGAGATATGGCAATCTTGAGCTCGGAATTTTGCCTCGTATTGTGCTGGATGGAAACGTTTCCTATTTGGCTGATGTTTTGAAGTATTTCTATGACACATGGGATAACTATAAGCGGAGTGGACAACCTCTAATAAAGGGTGGAACCTCTATTTTAGACCTTATTTTGAGTTCATCATTTGAACAACCTTTCTTTCTCTTTTTAAACCTAATGGAGATGCATGAGCCTTATCTCAAAAGCGACTTTCTCCGTGATGTAATCAATAGAAATGTGTATACTAATATCCTAGATGCTGCGGGGGTAAAAAACTTTAGCCAAAGCTTGATTAAGAAATACAACAAAGCATACTTCGAAGAAGCAGGACTTTCGGATTCAATCATTGGTAAACTGATCAGTCATCTAAAGATCTCTGGAGTATATGATAACACAGTTATTGTTTTAACATCAGATCATGGGCAGGCTCTTAGAGAGAAAAATTTTTTTGGTCATGGTACTTTTCTCTACGACGAGATCATTAAGATACCGCTGATAATTAAGTTGCCTGAAAATAGGAAGATTAAGATAAAGGAGGGTTATCAGAGTCTCACTTCACTGAAAGACTTTATTTTACATCAAGTAGATAACGATGGAACAGAAGATACTATAACAGAAGATTGTGTCTTCTCAGAGGAAAACCGGAAGAGAATATTTCTCACTCCAAATCTAGCACGTTTTGAAGACATTATATCAGGAACACTAGCAAGTAGGAGGTGCGTCTTTAGAAATGGATTTAAACTTTCCGTTAACGCTGAAGAAGGCTCCATTGAAGAATTCACACTAAATGGTTCACCTGTTACAGGGTCGGAATACCCGCAAGAGTTTAATGACCTGCTTTACGAACTTGAAATATTTAGAGGTAACGATAATTTGAAGCTGCCCAGAGAGGTGTGAATAGTTATGAATATGAGAATCCTCTACATGCTTCCGTGGTTTCAAGCCGGTACAGGACAGGAAACCATGATCGAGAACATTGTTCAGTTTGGCCAAGGAAGATGGGGTTCATCAATTCTCTCCAATCATTTTATTACATTCGGTGGCTTATTCCCTACTGGAAGTGATGTGAAACTTATAAATTACAAACCCTATTACAGTCTCCTGCTTCCGTTCCGCCATGTGCCACGGATTGTTGAAAATTTTGATGTAATCCACATCAAGAGTGGTGCGCCCTACTTAAAGTTCTTTACTAACAGTAAGAAACCTGTCATTTACAATCTTCACGGCCCATGGGCTACAAGCGGAGTGGGATACGAGAAAAAAGTCCAGGGGACCCTCGCTAATAACACGGAAAGACGTTTGCTAAGTAAAGCCAACTCCCTTGTGGCGGTATCTAAATGGGTTCAAAATTACTACATTAAAGAGACGGGTATGGATGTCGTATATATTCCCGATAGTTTTGACCTTTCTCGATTCAAATTCAAAGAAAGAGTTCCAGATAAGGATCATTTAAAGCTTCTAATTGTGGGGGACTGGGATGGTTTCAAGGGCCGTAAACAGCAGCATGAGTTAATCCGCATAATGCCTATGCTTACTAAGGAGTTTCCGGGAATAAATCTCAGGCTTGTGGGTATAAATCCAAGAAATTCGAAGTTGCTAGGGGAATATGCAGAAAAGATTGGGTGCGGCCGCAGCGTTTCTATTGATGGAAAGCTGGCTCCTACTGACCTAGTAGCTGCTTATTATGAATCAGATATACTTGTTGTTACTTCGACTGTTGAGGGATTTCACAGACCAACCGTAGAAGCAATGGCCTGTGGGAGGCCTGTGCTAGCCAGGGATTCAAGGGCTATGGCCGGGGAGCTTAATGCAGGTCATTTTTATCATGTGCGTGACTCTGGTGGCGGCGAGACGTTCGATATATCCTTTCAGGATATAACTGAAAAGTTATGGTTGATAATCGAGAATTATTCTAAAATGTCTGTTAGGGCTCGCCGTTATAGTGTGCAATTTGACAACGAGAGGGTAGGGTCTCTGTATGAGAAACTTTATACCACATTAATTGGTAAAAAAGGCGGTGTTATACATGAATAGGCACTATGCAGCTCTAATCTCTCTACTCGTAATTTTTACGTTAGGATTTTCAATTCGTCTCTATGCGCTTGGCCAAATCCCACCTGGACTATATACAGACGAGCTAAATGACTTGCTTGCAGCAAAGATTCAGCTCTACGGAATTAGCAGCGTCCCCTTCTCACACATTGCAAACAGGACTGCTCCGGCAACTTTATATGATGCTATCAATGGCTATTTTCTGGGAATATTGATATTCGGTTTTAATAATTTCTCAGCCAGGTTTCCTTACGCATTATATTCCTCGCTAATGGTATTTCCACTATACAGTTTATCCTATGAATTAACCAAAAAGCGTTCAGTAGGCATACTATCCTCGCTCCTATGGATTGTTTCCCCATTGTCCTTTGTTGCCGCCAGAGATGCTGATTCTGTTGTTATTTTTCCCCTGTTTCTCTTTCTTATTGCCCTGTTTCTTCTGATCAGGATTTCTAGGGGAAAAGGAGGGATATGGGACTATCTTGTGTTTCTCCTCATATTGGGTATCTCACTTTTCATACCAACTATTGAAACTTGGATAATTATCCCGGTGATAATTGTCCTTGCGCTTGTTATATGTAATTTCTTTCTGGTCACATCCAAAAAAGGCAGACTCATGAATGCTTTGAAATATATTTACTTCGGTACATTAATTGTATCGATATTTATCATAATTTTTTTCCCTAATGTTCTTTTTGATACCGTTCTTAAGAATTTGAAAGTTACCCAGGTGAGTCCTTCTTTTTACATTTTCTCAGAACCATTTTACAGGTCCATACCATATTTTTTCCTAAGACTGTTTATGTTCCTCTCACCAGAAAAGATGTTTCTTCTTTCTAATCCACTAAATCCAGAAATAAGTTTGCACTATGTACTTGTTCCATTTATGCTTCCCTTCATGATATTTGCCTTTTACCCTGCTGTTGCATTTATTGCGTGGCAGATTTTAGTAAATAGAAATAGAAAATTGTATACGTTCCTTCTAATTTTATTTATTGCCGGATACTTTCAACCTATAATGAACATCAGTAACCCTATTTACTATCTAGAGCCACTCGAAGGTCTCTTTGCTCTTCCATTTGCTATTATTATAAGCTCAATCGGTATTCTTAAATTCTCCGGCTATGCATTTAGGAGTGCCAGAAATCTCCAAAAAGACAGTTCACGGATTCGGAGAATCCGAAATAGGTATTCGGCATTACGGAAGTACAGACGTGCTGCTTTCGCTGTTCTAATTGTTATATTCATTATTTCTGGGACAGTAAGCACAACCACATTCATACATACCTACTTTACGGGATACAGGGATTCTATGGAAAGCAACAATTCAAGTCCTGATTACACTTCGTTCGGAATTGAACAGGTATCGCAATATATCGTAAATCATGGATTAATGAATGAACAGATATTTTTTATTCCCTCTGACGGTGGAGGGATCAACTTTTCCAATACAAGTGAATTTAACTATTGGGTATACTATCTTCACTTCCCATCTGCCTGGTTTTATCTTTACACCAACGGAAAGATTCATAGTGTTAATGTTTTACATCCTGGCAATCTTCCAAATCCTTCTGGGAATGAATCAATATTAATATCACAAAATTCATCCTATGGATCGCTTCTTTCTTCTGCAGGGTTTTCCTATAATTTGCTTTATTCACTTAACAGAAGTAATGGTGAGGCTGCGGTAAGATTGTATCAAATCCTACCAACCACCTTTACTCCTCCCAATGTAATATATCGTGTGAGTAACGAAACTGGTTTTCACAATACTAACATTTCACTTCCCACGAATTGTTCGTTTTCCGCCATCATCTTCGTAAAAGTATTTGGAACACCTCGCGTGCAGGATTTAATCTTTTCTCGTGGTTACGGTCTTGATGTCGGGATCTGGTATGCTTCAAATTTTCCATGGCTTCACCTTCCAAATGACACGCTCGTCCCTTACAGTAACCTCTATTCTCAAATAAAAAGCCATAACTATTCCACTCCTTATTCTTGGTACCAGTTTGCAGATAGTTTCGCCTTGAAAAGAGGGAGTACATTTATGATCACCGTGACCTATCAAGATGGACTGTATTCCACCTATATCAATGACTCCTTAATTGGTATATCGATGATATTATATCCGATTCTGCTGCAGAATATAACAATTACTTACCAGTTTCCAATACTTAACCTTTGTCATACCATGTCATATTTATAGAATGATTTAATTTTCAATCATCATGAAAACAGTGAAGAAGATACTGAAAAAACCAGCTAATGAAATATCAGAATCAATGGAGCTTGACATAAACTCAAAGAGGATTAAATTCATTGACCATGTATATGCTCTAATATACAGTGCACTGCATAAGTGTGATCTGACTGATACATCCATTGACAACGGAATAAGCAAGTCATGGCTTTCCAAACTCAATAACAGTAAATCATACATTCCATTCATTGAACTATTCTATAAACTGTTAAAACCCTATATCAAGGCACATGATTACAGGGTATACAGCAAGTATATGCGTGTATTGGCAATAGATTCAACATTCGTCAAAACATTGATGAATGGCTCAGGAAGCTATAAAGGTGAATCAGATGGAATGAAGATGCATGTTCCTGCAATAGTATTTCCATTTACAGTTCCATTGAATGCATATATATCATCTGCAAATGTAAATGATTCATCACTGTTTGATAATATCATAAACGATATGGATAATAAAATACTGTATTCATCAATATTGGTATTTGATTTAGGCTACTATAATTTAGAGAGGTTCAGGGACCTTGCAGATAAGAATATATTATTTGTTTACAGGATCAAGAGGAATGCCATTTATTATGAATCAGGAACAGTCAATGGCCATGAAATGGTCAGAATGAATAATGGGTTGAATTTAAGGATTGTAAGTGTGAATGTTGAGGGAAGTGAATATAAATATATTGCAAATATAATGAATCTTCCTGACAAATACAT
>JAJZAR010000060.1 GCA_021799315.1 Thermoplasmata archaeon
TAAAAACCGCGCATATACAGAGTTATTTACGCTTTCCCCTTTACACAAATAGATGTATCATAGTAATTCATAAGATTTTACACAGCTAAGAAATCAACAAATGATTGACAGCGGCTATATTAAGAAATAATAATAGACATATAGGTTAAAGCCATATGGAACAGATGGCAGGTAAAATAAAAGTTGTTAATGATCCTGGTGAATTGGTATCTATCTTCCATGCTTCTGACACTGACGTGAAGAGAAAAATGCTGATTGACCTTTCAACCAGCTGGATAACCATGCCTGATATTCAGGAGAAATATGGGCAGGAGGGGAAGAGAGCACTGCTATACCTTGACAAAATTAAGATGTTAGAAAGTCAGTGGATAACCACTGACAAGGGCCCGGAGAAAGCCTTCCACACATTTTACAGCAATGTTCAGATCAACTTAATGGGTACCATGTCTGAGTTGGCAGACATTATATTTGCCACAAACCTGAGTGATGAAAAACTGGCAGAATATGAAGATGAGCTCATAAAACTGATGGGTGAAAATGCAGGAGTATTCCTTGGAGAGGCTTCCGAAAAGCTTGACATATCTCAAACATTTCTCAGAGGAATTGTAAAACGGTCTACAATCCTTCAAATAAAAGGATTCAAGATAGAAAAAGTGACTTCCGACTGATGAGACAGATTATCGTTTACAGGTACGGTCACAGGCCGGCAAGGGATAAACGTATCACCACTCATGTTGCACTGACGGCAAGAGCCATGGGAGCGGACGGCATTATTATAGATGTGCCTGATAAGGGAATTGAAGAAAATATTGCATCGGTAAACAGAAATTTTGGTGGAAACTTTAACGTACAATCTGGTATGAATGTAAACACGTTCATGAATACTAGGATTGAGAACGGAATAATTATCCATCTTACGATGTATGGTCAACCTATTGAAGAAAAAATTGAAGAGATAAGGAAAAGGGTTGAAAGTGTGGATAAAGTGTATATATTTGTTGGTGCAGAGAAGGTCCCCGGTATTGCCTATTTAAAAAGCGATTTTAACATAAGCGTAACCAATCAACCGATCAGTGAAGTATCCGCTCTTGCAATTCTACTTGATAGATTAAATGAGGGAAAAGAACTCAGCAGGAGCACACACGGAAGACTGAAAATATCTGGTCACGAGAGAGGAAAGGATGTAACCTTTTACCCCGATAGAAAGGATTGTATGGATCTTTTGCTGAAACATTCAGCCAACGAGTGGTTGATTGAGCATTCCATTGCTGTTAATAGTATAGCAATGAAGATATGCGACAAGGTAAATTGCAACAGAGAAGTTGTTGATGCAGGCTCATTTCTCCATGACATTGGACGCACAGTGAGAAACGATATCTGGCATTCTTTTGAAGGATACAGGATATGCAAAGATGAGAGAATTGCCGATGAAATATGCAGATGTGTTCTAAAACATACAGGTGCCGGTATTGAAAAGGGAGAGGCTATGGAACTTGGACTTCCGCCTGAAAACTATATGCCAGAGACCCTTGAGGAAAAAATTGTGGCCACAGCCGATAATCTCATTCATGGAAATGAGAGAATAACAATACAGGATCAGTTGAAAAGATATGAAGAAAAAGGTCTTCATGCAGCTGCAGAAAGAATGAGAGCACTTTTTCAAGAGATATCTCAAAAGTCTGGCCTCGATCTTGATGCTCTTGAAATTTGAGCCAGTCTTTTCCTGAGGTTGTTTCAGTTCAAATGTAATAGATGCATCTTTAATTTTTATCAGGTTTATTCACTCTTTCCTCTACTCATCCACATTAATGGAGTTATATCTGAGAATAATTCATTTTCAACTTTAACCTGATTCTGATCATCAAGAAACTGGCCATAGACTGTGAAATAATATATGTTAGCCATTCTGGTCATATTGTCATCATTGTTAACAGCGCCCATTTCCCCCAATAATATGACGCCTGCAAGATCAACCAGCCTCTTCAGCAAGTTTTTGGAGCTTAACTGTGGATTCCCAGATGATATAACAGCTTGGGAGTACGCTTCAATTCGCTTCAACTGTTCTTCAATGCCCTCTCTCAAAGCCCCCTTTGTTATGTGCTCCAATCTCTTTTTCATGTCAGTCATGAATCTAGGTAGAACGTTTTTGCCCGCAATTGTTTCCAACATATCAAGAGATTGAATATTACTGGTTCCTTCCCAGATGGACGTGACCAGGGCATCCCTGTGAAACTTTGCAACGGGAAACTCTTCGAAGAACCCTATGCCTCCAAAAATTTCCATGGAATAGGAAGTTATTGAGTCTGCAGTCCAGGCAGCCCCATTCTTTGCCAGATGAGTCAAAAATCTGGCATAGTGATAATCCTCATTGTATGGAGGAACAACATCGGTGACCAGTGAAAATAGAACCGCGGAATACATGGAAACAGCCAGAGAGGCTTCAATCTGCGCCTCCATGGTTAAAAGATCCCTGCGCATAAGAGGTAGGTCTTGAAGGTAGTTCCCAAAGGCCTTTCTTCTTTCTGTGTGGATAAAGGCTTCCCAGAATGCCTTTCTAGCTATACCCAGTGCAGCCAGAGCGTCGTCAACACGAGATATTGTCAGTATTTCCATAGCATAATATATCCCAAATTTCTCCGTTCCCAGAAGGTAGGCTTCAGAATTGTATAATTCAATCTCCCCGGATGGGACTGCCACAGTACCAAGCTTATTCTTCAACCTCCTTATGAGAAAATTATGTTCCCCATTTTCACCCACATACGGGACAAAAAATGTTCCGAGGGAACGAATTCCACCTTCACCTATCTTGGCGGTCACAATTGCACCATCTGCTATGCCAGCATTGCTTGCAAAATACTTATCCTGACCATTTAATATCCACTTTCCTTCTGATTGCTCGGCTGTTGTCCTTGTGGCAGATAAGTCGCTCCCACCCTGATTTTCACTGTAAAATGTTGCCCCATACCATGGATTCTTTGAGTTCAAGAAACTCTGAAGGATTTCAGGTTTGTTCTTAAGATATTTACCGACACCGTAGGCAGTTTGAGCGGTGAGCGTGAGTGTGCAGAATATACCCGGATCAGATATCAGATACCCACTTATGAAATGATACATCCATGAACTTTTCCCTGACACACTTTTTGAAACAGAGCCAAATTCCTGCAATTTCTGCAGCGCTCGTCTGTGTTCCGGCGACAGTCTAACATAGTCTATTCTTTTGCCGTCTAATCCCCACATTATGAGCTCAGGCTTACCCTTGTGATCGACATTGTCCATGATTTCAATCAGCTCATTGCTAACATACTCACCCATTTTGCTAAGATCTTGTATATCAGATGATGAAAGGGGACCTACCTTTCCCTTCCCATGGGAAACTATCTCCCTGTCAAAAAAATTAATCATTCTATTGAGTGGTTCATCATTTAACATATAATTGAGACCTTTACTCCTAAAAATTTGTCCAAACAGGTCATACATCTTTTCAAATCATGCATCCAGTAAAAAGGTTTTCCATGTTCAAATTGAGTAGTAATACCAAATATGGGACAAGGTCAATTGGTAACGTTCCATAAAGTAAGATAATTTACTGGTAACCTATTTTTATAAGAAACTCTGTGCATAGACAAACTGACTTCTGGTTAAAATGAATTTCATAATGAGGTAAATATTGGATTTGGAGGACTTTAGAATAATTCTCGTGATACAACAATTTGTGAGTATCTTTAGAAAAAGTTAATTGCAAGTTTTTAATTAGCGGCATACCAGCCGTCGTAGCTCAGTGGTAGAGCACTCGCCTGTTAAGCGAGCGGTCGTCAGTTCGAGCCTGACCGACGGCGTTATATCTTTTTAAAATGACCGGCACCAATAGGTTTTTGCATCAAGTTTGAGAAAAGTTTAAGTGAAATTTGCTATTGGGCGGACTGAAGGGGTTGTAGCTTAGCTAGGTAGAGCGCCTGGCTCATAACCAGGTGGTCATTGGTTCGAATCCGATCAGCCCCATAAAATTGGGCATTTAGAGCTCAAATATGTCAATTTCTTTTGTTTGGATTCTAAAAATTAAGATTAAACAGTTTCAGAAAGAAGAATACATTTTACAGTTACTCCCAAGGCGGATATTCATCCACAGTACTGAGCAATCATTTAGAAGTTGGTGCTTTAAGCTGTAGATAGGCTTTCTCATAAGATGAATTGACGGCATTTGCAACATTATCATATGAAATACTGGAGTCCTTTAAGGTGAATTTAACTTTTATACTGTTCATCGCAGATGATTTGGCGAAGAATGTTGTGCTGTAGGATAGAATACCTGCACTTTCCTTTGCCTCATCAAGCAATAAATTTCCCTTTGAAATTATATCGAATATAGAAACATCCACGGGAAATCCCAGTATTATATTGTTCCCCTGAGGGGCTCTGTTCTTCATCTCCCAGTATGCTTCCTCGTAGGCTCTGTTTATAACATTCACTATATTGTTGTAATCAAGAATTGAATTATAGTCAAAATTCACTTTTATCTGGTTTGAATTAAAGTTTTTTGTGAAGAAATAGGGATAAAAGTCTACGATACCTGCACTTTTCTTGGCTTTCTCAATGGTTTCTCTTGCAATCTGCATAATACCACTTATCTGAGCGTCCACTGGCAGTGCGATGTCAATTGTACTTCTTATGATACCATTAACATCAAGGTTTGTGAATTGTGTTGATCCTAGCAGTCCAGAATTTGGTAACTGTGTGATATTTCCATCTACTGTGAGTATGTCCACAGTCAGAGTTTTCACATCGATAACTTCCCCAACAACAGGATTATCAAATAACCATGAAAAGAATGAAATTCTGTCCTTAGGCTTTACTATGCCAACTGAAGCTAGCAGTATACCGCTCAATAGATTGGAAATGGTGGGTTGTAAGGCATAAGAAAGAATCAGACCACCCACTGTGCCACCCAGTAAAGCACCTGTTACACTTACACCTAGCGCTCCGAGAATTATTGCTATGGCGACTCCGTAAATCAATGCTCGTATAATTGTGTATAATCCTCTGTAATTCTTCCCGCGGATTTTACTGGATTTGTATTCAATTGCATTCTTTGCGATTTTCTGGACAATCGCTGCGCCACCAAAGACGATAACAACTATAATGCCACTTTTGAAAAATTTATCATATTTGTCCAAAATGGGAAAGAAGCGCTCTAAAAGTGGAATGATAGTGAATTCCATCAGAAGGTATATTATGACAAGAATCACCATCATGACTATTATCTTATAAATGTCTCTGACAGTGTTAGAATGTATTGTTTTTGCGAGTTGAGCTTTGGAAGGTCTACCTGGCATTGCTACGATTATGCTTTGTTTCTAATAAATGTTTTCAGATTACATTGCTGTTGACTAGAGCCACCGTCGAAGCGTATTAATTAACCAAATCTTTAATGTATTTTTGTAATTAACCTTCATGGCAACTGAAGCTAAGGAACTTTACATGTATATTTTCTCAATAAAGTATTTCCACGGTTCTCGTGATATGACAGAGGAAATGAATGTTCTGATGAAAGGGGAATGTGCAAAGATTCCTGAACTTAAACATTTCAGCTTATATAGAAGTTTGAGAGGAGATTGCGATCTTATAGGCTGGGCATCTTCAGACTTTCCTGAAGCACTACAAAATATGCTTGAAATGATAAAGATGAGCATTGGAAATAGAGGTAGTATTGTTCATGCATTCTTTTCTATTTACCAGCGATCACCCTATCTCAAAAATTCGCTCAATATCGAAAAACAGATTGCGGAAAGTAAAAGGAAATATCTGATAGCATATCCTATGTCTAAATCAAATGACTGGTATTTGCTTCCCTATGAAGATAAGAAACGGATAATGGATGAACACATAAAAACTGCAATGACAGATCCGAATAACAAGGACATTCTCTCTTACACCACCTACTGCTTCGGACTCGGTGATCAGGAGTTTGTTGTGATTTATGAAACTGACAGTCTTTATTCCTGGATGAAAGTTACAGAAAAATTGAGAGAAGTGGAAGCAAGAAAATGGATCGTCAAGGAATCACCAATCTTAGTTGGTATAAGAGCGGAGACTAAATGAAAAAATACCTTGTAAGATATTCAGAAATAGGACTGAAAACGAAAAAAGTCAGAGGCTTGATGGAGACAAGGCTCATAAGCAACGCAATGAAAACAATTCATAATGACGGAAAGAATGCAACAGCTTTAAGAGAAAGAGGTAGAATTTATTTCGATTCCCCGGACGACCTATCAGACCAACTATCCAGAGTAATGGGCATCAAATCATTTTCTGAAGTTATAACGCTGAACTTTCAGGATGCAGATGAGATTATAAGGAAAGGTGTGGAAATATATGCTGACAGAGTCCGTGGAAAAAGCTTTGCGGTGAATTCCCGAAGAATGGGAACTCACAATTTTACGTCCATGGATATAGATAGGGCCCTTGGAGAGGCACTCCTTGACTTTGCAAGATGTGTGGATATCCACAATCCTGAGGTAAGGGTAGAACTTGAAATTAGGGAACAGGTCTGCTATTTTCTCATGGATAAAACAAAAGGGCCAGGCGGCTTGCCCGTTGGAACTGAGGGAAAATTCTTAGCTTTGGTATCGGGAGGAATTGATTCGCCTCTTGCGACGTGGCTCATGTTAAAAAGAGGCTCTCCCGTGGATATGTTATTTATTTCGCTCGCCGATCCTGTGGATACGAAACAGTTCCTTGAAAAAGCTCAGATACTGTATAAACAATGGTATTCAGGATATAATCCAAAGATTTTCATTGTGGATGCCTCTAGACTTGTGGATGAATATCTTTATACAGGCAAAATGAAATTTGCAAATGTTAGCTTTAAGAAAGTTTTATACAACATTGCAGAAATGATTGCAAGAAGAGAAAAAGTATATGGCATTATAACTGGAGAATCCTCTGGACAGGTTTCATCGCAAACACCAGAAAACCTCTTTGAACTTTCAAGAAATATGGAGTTTCAGGTCATCAGGCCCCTCATTGGGATGGATAAGGACTGGATAATGGATTTTGCAAGGTCTATTGGAACCTTTCAAAATGATTCATCAGAGGAATTCTGTGCCCTTTTCAGTGAGAAACCAATAACAAAAATCAAAAGAGAAGAGCTGGAGGAAGACATGAACAGACTATCGGATTACTTGCCTGATACCAGTGAAATTATGGAGATTAGAGGAACAGACATAGAAAATTTGCTTAACAGTTTGAGAAATGAGCAGGATTTTAAAATCAAATCCCTGGAACAGATACCACCTCATAGTATCATTGCAGATGTGAGAGACCCACTTGCTTACAAGAATGGCCATCCTGAGGGTGCTATAAATGTAAACAAAGCAAACCTAAATGAACTTATTGATTCCCTTACCGAAAAGGACACCGTTATTTTTTACTGCAAAAAGGGACTTCAGAGTGCGAGTTATGCTGGAAAATTGAGAAACAAAGGCTTCAATGCGTATTATGCGGATGAAAGCGTTATCATGAATCAAAGGAAGGATAATATTTCTTCCCCTTAGTTTTCATTCGGTAATTTTTCGCTGATTCCAGTACCTTTTCAACTGCATCCTCTGCGTTCTTCGCTTTTATGTAATTACCTTCTCTTTCTCTTGTCTTTTTCAATTCAAGACTGTCTATACCAATTACATCTCTTCCCTCGCTGATGGCAAATGACTCTTCAGATATTGTTCCGTTAGATCCATCTATGGCTATCAGGGCTTCTGCGGCTCTGACAATAAGAAAATTTCTCATATATCCTATGGCTGTTGGTAAAGTATATGTAAGATATCCATTGGCCTCCTCCCTTCCGGGCCCTGGCAAAATACCTATACTAACCCCGTGCTCATCCTTAACGCCTCTTGCGGTTTCTTTCATAACTCCGTCCAATCCACCACAGAGTACTATGCAACCATTTTTCGCAAGCAATCGGCCCACATCGTAGGCTATTGATAGATATTCATCCTTTGGATTTGCTCCACCAAGAACACCAATATAAAATGGAAATTGTTCCATGTATCCGTATAATAAAAAAGTATTTAGAAGTT